>CAZWME010000187.1:0-7937 GCA_964634515.1 uncultured Pirellulales bacterium
ACAGGGGTGGTTCGCCAATGCGGCCTTATGATCTTTCGACACACACCATGCATGAATTCATGGGTGTGCGTGTGGATACAATTGACGAGAAACCTGAGGGCAAATTCGTTCCACTTAAAAGTGCGGAACCCATGGAAGGCTTTATACATTCAGGTAAAAATGGATATGTTCTGGACGGCCGGTTAAATGATAGCTTCAAGGCGGTTAATCTATTATTGAATAAAAAGATCACTGTCCACCGTGTCACACAAGCCACCGGAGAGCTACGTGTGGGTGACTTTACTGTTAAAAAAGGATCACAGGAGGTCTTGTCGAGAATCGCCAAAGAAATAGGTGTCTCGTTCAATGCGTTGAATACTTATCCAAGCCAAGGGATTAAAAAAGTTAAACGTGGCCGAACTGCCATGTATCAAGGTTACTACAGTGGCAATATAGATGAAGGTTGGACTCGTTTGGTATTGGAGAAATTCGCCTTTCCATATACGTCACTAATGGATGCGGAAATCCTGAAAGGAGAGCTGGAGGAAACCTATGATGTAATAGTGTTACCCGGCAATGATCCGTGTATGATCACAGGAAACGTCCCCGAAGAGTACAAGCAGGGATTTGGTGTGGATTATCCCAAGAAATTTCTCAGCGGCATTAATAAGGCAGGTGTCGAAAACCTGAAAACATTTGTGAATAACGGAGGCACATTGGTGGCCTTGGCCGATGCCACAAGATTTGCGATCGATGCCTTTGAATTAAAGGTTCAGAATGTAATCGAGAATGTGTCCTCCAGAATGGAGTTTTTCTGTCCCGGTTCGACCCTTAAAGCTCATTTTACTAACAACGACCCCCTAGCTTATGGAATGCCTGAAGAGGGTTTGGTGCTGTTTAGGTCCAGCCCGACATTTCGGATTAAGTCGGGAAGAAACAATGATCATTACAAGACCATTGTGCGTTATGTGCACAAAAATATTCTTCAAAGCGGATGGCTGATTGGCGAAAAACGGATCGCCAGAAAGGCGGGCATGATAGAGGCCAAGGTGGGTAATGGCCGGGTAATTCTCATCGGATTCAGAACCCAACACCGGTGCCAAACCCATGGAACGTTTAAGCTATTGTTCAATACAATGATCCGGTGAGATGGAACTTGGGTTTAGCAGATTTATCCGATTTGAAATTTTCTATGACTTCATATCTCGAAGTACATTTGTCAGCCTTTGTCATGGACGTCGTCAACCTATGAAGAACTCAAAGTCAAACAGTAAAATCACCCTTACAAAATAACTTTCTTTTAGGCATCCACGTCACAATGTATTAGGTATTGTCACTCACTGATTGACGATGGCCATTGAATACGTTGTCAAAAATCGCTGTTTTTGGGCTAATAACAGGGGTGGACAGAAGTCTATTCTGTCCTCTTAATCATTGTATATGGAACAGAAACTGTCCACTCATGATCTTATCCCTTCATGTTTACAATCGTGTAGTAAGAACATAAGAGATTGAAAGGCTAGTACGTTAATAATTTTAAAAAGAACAGAAAAAACCTAAAAAGACTGGCAGCTTAAAAACTGTCAGCCTCTCTATGATTTGCAGTGTTCGATACATTTACTCTCACCATATACTAAATCCGATGCGACACTAAAAATTTTACTTAAATCTTTGTATTCCTCGAAAAATTGACATTTATTCGGACTCGATATAGGCAAAATTGATATTTGTAGTGTCAAAATGGATACATAACGTCACCTTGAAATCAGAGTGTTTTTCAGCTTAATGAAGAAGTGGCTTTTCAGAAGTATCTAGTCGTAGCTCAAGAAGATTGAGTCACTTATGTATGTCACCATCCTTAACTGTTAATTGCCTGATTCCAGAAGCTCTATAAAGCCGGGGTGGTCGCGTAATGGATCCCATGCCGGATCGATTTTAAGCAATGGTTTCGATAATGTGTAGGGGATGGACAAGAGGTACTCGATTGTATCGATTGCATCATCATATTCTCCAACCATCACGTAAATACGGGCCAGTTCCTCGAGGCGAAGCGGTCCGCCATCGGCATCCCTGGTTACAGGGAGCATGTCTGTACCGCGTTTGCCGTGCTCAATAGCTTTATCCTTGTCGCCCAGACCGGCATAGGCAAGACCGAGTAAACAGCGATATTTGTCAACACCCGGATGCTCGGCTACCTTGTTTTCCAGAAATTTTCGAGCGTATTCGTAGTGCTGTCTTTCCAAGGCTTTGTTGTTCAGGTACCCGTAAATCTCCGCCTTCCGAAGAGCATTATGGGCACGCCACATGGACGTCTCGGGAACCTCCGGCGCCTGGGACAGCCTATCCAACGCATCCTGGTATCGCCCATCCCAAATATCAATCGTGTTCATCTGCCAATTGAAGCTTCTCGGATATGTCGTAGTATCGATATTCTTCAAACCTTTGTCCATGACGGCCCGCGCCTTGCGCAGATTACCTTGCCAGAGCAGGTAGGACCAGGCCTTCTGGATATAGTAGATCGGTCGATTGGGATCCATTATAATGGCCAGTTCATAGTAATGCTCCGCCTCCGGATACTCTCGAAGCCATCTTAGTATGTTTCCCAGTGCATTGGCAAAGTGGGCAGAGAGAGGATCAAGCTCGAAGGCTCGTTTTAAGTTAACAAGTGCCTGGTCGAAATCCCCCATACGTCGCTGTACGGTATGAGTCCAGTACAGCACCCAAGTATGGTTGGGATGAAGCTCGCGTGCCTTTTCCAGGTGCTCTAATGCGCGGTCAGAATCTCAATGCCACTGATTACTGGTTGCTGGATTGGCGATCCCACCGACGGGATCAGGGTCACAGACAATGCGTCCTGCGCTGCAACACCCGTGAACTCCTTCACGATCCCGTTACCCTCGGAACCGGCGGCCTTGGCTACATCGAATCCATCCAATACACGCCTGCCCTGGACGGCTACGTCGAACTTGCGCTGTCCGGGCTTTGCACCTTCAGGCTCGGAGAAATACAGCCGCACACGGTAAGTCCGTTCCTGCGTATTGCCCAGGGGTATGGTCACGCTCGTAAGCCCAACCGCTCCCGAAGCCGTCACCCAGGATATCTCACCAGCTCCGAAACGAGTCGAGTGATGGGCAAACACCTCAGGCTTCTCCGGTGTTGTCTGGATGCCCAGATTCGGGAAGGTGAAACCGTTCTTAGGATCCTCGCCGAACTCGGGCACTGGGTATTCCATCCACAATGTGCCATTCTCGGCCAGCCGGTCGCCCGGCGCACCGAAATTGATCCCCGCTTGCCTCACTTCCCCCGTGGGGGTTTCCACCGCCCCGTGGGTCCAGACCTCCACCTCCGGCATATAGACCATGGCGAGGGACGTCTGGTTCTGGTAGCTACAGTTGCAGCTCCGCGTATAATCCGGGGCATTCAACACGCCGTTAGCTGGAATGAGATTCGTCGAGCAGCCCGACCTGAAGCCGCCAAAGTGCCCAATCCCACCGTAGTTGGACAGGTCATAATAGGCGGCTGCGCCGGAACGGAAGGTCAGCAGGTTTTCGCAAGCTACGATGGAATTGCATCCTTTGTTGCGCATGAATCTCCAGGGCACTTGCTCACCCGTAAGCGGATCCAGGCGCGTGTGAACTTTGCCCGTCAAGAGCTTGAGCGCCGTCGAGAAGTTGTACTGACTGTTCTGCATGTAGATAACGTCGCCATGTAGCAGATACGGTCCGTCGTCAATCCCCTCGCTCCTGTCCCACATGACTTCTCCGTTCTTGCCATTATACGTAATGATCCGGCCCGTCACCTCGTCCGATACCATATCGGGCGACTTCCGCCCCGATTGCATCAGGATATCGTGTTCCTCGGAGTATGCCAGCCACGTACCGAAGACGTTCTCGTTTGTGGTCCAGATCTCGTCCCCGGTCCGGATGTTCAACGCCAGGACTGTGTACTTGGCACCCACGTCACTCGGCGTCATGCCTCGGCGGCGCAAGTGAGCTTCCTGGCCCGGGGCCAGCCGGTCGATGCAGAACACCATCCCCTCGGCCGCAATGATTGAATTGTGATGGAAAGCGTTTTGCGCATCCCGTTGCCACAGCGTCTTGCCGGAGTAGCGGTCCATCACCACCAACTCTTTACTGCCTGTGGCGTTCCAGTTGTCCTCTCCGGGAGAACTGTCATCGTACATCATCGGGATTGAACCCACGATCAACAAATCCTCCCAGAGCTTCACTTGCACGTTATACCCCTTGTTGGGCATCGTAAACGTGGCCGAGATCCGCCCCGTGGCCGGGTTCAGGCGCAGGATGTTCGTGCCATAACACACGTAGAGCCCGTCCGGAGCCGTAGCATAGTTCGATCCCATGTGGTTGGCTCCCGGTTCGTGCGACTCGTTCGCCCGGAAGATCGGGCGTTTGACGAAGCTGTCGCCTACCTTAGGCAGATCGGCTTCCCAGATCACGCGGCCGGTGTAAACGTCCACCGCACGTATGATGTCCGGACCCTGGATGAACAACCGGCCACCCGCTACTTGCTCCGACGGCCCATGCCGGTGACGCGGCAAGATCTGCTTGTTGGAACTTCCGCCATACCACAGCAATCCTAAGGGTGCCTTGACCAGTTTGTCCTTGGAGACCACGGTATTCGCGGCATCCGCATACTGGTGGCTCCAGTCGGCTGCGCCGGGCAGCGCACCCACACGCTCGAGAAGTGTATAGCTGCCGGCCTGCGTTACTTCGGCCTTGGCCAACTTGGCGGCCGCGATAACGTCCTTGAATAGCTTCTGGAAGTCGCCGTCAAAGCATACCTTTCCACCATATGGACGCAGGGAAAGGAAGGTTTTCTCAACAACCGCATTGCCCTTCCCAGCGGCTCGGAGATCTTCGGAAACGATCAAGTTGGCGAGATAGGGGGGTAATTGCATCGAAGCGATTTCGCCAGGGAGCGCCGAAAGACGATCGTGTGCAATACCCATTTTATCCCAACGCGTACGGAGCTTATCGATCTTCCGAGCACTCGGGTCGATGCCGACAACGTTAAGTCCGGATTGACGCACCAGTTCTTCCATCAGCCGGCCAGACCCGATACCCAGTACAAGGCAGAAACCCCGGTCCTCGCCCGTCTGCGTCAGAATGTCCTTGGCCTTGGCCGTCCACTCGTCCGCCTGCGGCCATTCGATAGGCTTCGGCGAACTGCCCGTGGGCAACGTTGCGCCCGTGTCGCGCTCCCCGAAGCAATAGATGTAACCTTCCTCGGTTACGACAAACAGCTTGTCGTCACCCACGGCCATCTCTCCCGGGGTCCCTACGATGCTCTTCTCCCACTGCACCCGGGCAGAGGAGCCTGCATCCACAAGGGCAATCACCTTGCCCGGACTGCCGGTGTAAATCGTATTGCCTGCTTTACAGAACTCCTGGATATCGGCCGCCGTATAGGACCAGCGCGTCGAAAAATCACTCGTATCGATCGCATCGATGCGGCCACCCTTGGGCGTCGAAGCATAGAACGTGCTCTCCGTGAGGATAGTGCCGTCGGTGAGTGGGTCACCGACCGGTTTGCCATCCGAAACGTTGAAAAGCCGTCCGCTGTTGTTGAAGTACGTCTCAATGGCGGCCGCGTAGGCCGTGCCATTGCGATTGTTCGTGGCGAAATGGTAATAGAGAAGCTCGCCCGTGCCCCGCAACAGGCCCGCGGCGGCGGCCCGGCCGTTCGGGACGATTAGCATGTCGCCCGCCACGGTGATGTAACCCTGCGGTGCCAGCGCATTAAACGAGAAGGCGCCGCTGTGCGGTGATTGCATCCATAACGAGCCGCTTCCGTCGTTAATCCACTCTACCTCGCCGGATTGCGCATCGAGGGCATAGATGAACACGCCCATGAATGGCCAAATGCCCGCAGCGAAGTAGACTTTGCCGTCCGCAACCACAGCGGCGCCCCGGGCCGGCCAGGACGAACCCAGTCGCTTATTACCCACAACCATCCTGTCAGAAGGCCCACCCTGAAATTTCCACTTGAGCGAACCATTACCGGCATCCAGGCAGTAGAGGTAGCCGTCGTCCGAAACACAATACAGCTTGCCGTCCCAAGCGGCTGGCGCAAAACGGACAGGCGCATTCGTGTAAAAGCACCATTTCTCTTTACCCGTCTCAGTACCGTAGGCGCGGACACTGTCGTCCGCCGACGAACCCACGTACATCATCTTGCCCACAACGATGGGTGCATAGCAAAGGTCGAACGTCATGCGCCGTCCGTACCCATCTTCCACGTCAAGATCCTCTGCGCCGGTTACCGCCCCATCTCCACGAGGCCAGGCCGGTTCCAACTGCGGCAATTTGAGGACCCACTGAAGATGCAGATTGGAGGGCAGCCCCACTTCGGTAGCCGCCGTATGGCCCGCGCCATAGCGCCACATCGGCCAGCTCGACGTGAGATCGTTGGCGTTAATCGAATACTTGAACGTGAGCGTGGCCCCAAGCGTGGCATTGACCGGATCGAGCAGTGCCAACACTAGGTGCTCTTTCTGCTCCTCAACATCGTCGTCCACAATGGCCAACTCGATGTTCTTCGTCGTTTCCCCCGGTTGGAATGTCACTGAACCTGTGCCCAACACCTTGAAGTCGGCCGGACTCCCGGCAGTCGATCCATCGGCCTGAAGTGCATAGGACACGGTTATTGGGACATCCCAGGATTTCGTCAGCTTAACCTCTGCACTCGCAAACGGCGTGCTTTCGTCACCTCGCGCCGCTGTCTCGGCAAAGGCCACCTCCGGCGAACGGTCATTGATGGTATAGATCATTTCCGCATTGCCACCGAGGCCGACGTCCACACTGCTAGCCTTGGGATTCGACAGTACGACTTTGAATTGCTCGGGGCCTTCCGCCGTGGCGTCCTTGCCAATCGTGACATTGACCTTCTGTGTCGTAACACCGGGCGCGAAGGTCAGCGTGCCACTGACAGCATACGGCGAGTAGTCCTTGCTGTCCGTCGTGATGTCGGCAAACTTGTAGTCAACGCTGATTGCCGTGTTCGGCACGGCCGGTGTCAACGTCACTACCAGGTTCGTGCGATTACCGTCCTCTGGGCCATCGGCGGCCCCTTCGGCAAACTGCACAATGTGGGCGTTGGCGGCCGACTCGACATGCAGTACCGGCGGTGCACCCTCGAAAGACGCTGCCACCCTGACCCCGGATCCCGTGCCAATGATGGTGAACACCATTGCATTGCCCTTGGCCCAACCAGGACGCGAGATGATTTCCTGAACGATAGCGCTCAGATCCGGCGTACGCTGCTTGGGGCCAGCTTCACCCTCCGCTGTCCACACCTCAGGCGACCACTTGACCTGAGCCTTGGTCGTTGACCGGAAAGAAATGTCCCCATCCTTTTCCGCAAAAGTGCCCGGGTTGTCCGCCGCTTCACCTCGGATAGTCAGGTCTATGGACTTCGTATCGTCACTATCATCGCAGGTGAACTGGATATAGGCATTGGTGATAGTGGATCCCGGTTCAATGCTCACTTCCGCGAACCGGATCCCCACGGTCTGATTCCCATCGTCAAAAACCAATTCCAAGTCAGAGCTGTCCAAGTCGACCTCTTTTCCGGCCGTCTCCTCAGCCGCATCTGAATCCCGCTTAACAGCGAAATCCACCGATGCAGCGCTAACCGAGCTGCCCTGGCCGTAAGCCGTGAGCCCTGCCCCGGCAAAACTGCGAGAAAGGGTGGCCATAAACGTTAATAATAAGAATCCAAGCCAACCGTAGCGGATTTTACAGCGACACTGCATGATATAGCCTCCTCTTACTCTAGATTCTCTATTTGAACTGACATTTCCCATTTAACTTCATAATCGGTGCTCCTTCACGCTCCACTATCAATAATACCTCGATAGGGGCTCGATTTCAACACGTCTTACAGAGTTTTCTTAATTCTTTTATTCCAGAAGGGTGCAACGAAAGGTTAAACCCCCT
>CAZWME010000188.1:0-7913 GCA_964634515.1 uncultured Pirellulales bacterium
GTATCGAAACGAAAACCTTTCATTACATCGAGCGCCCCTCTGGTCGTATGCGCAGAGAATCCAAGATACCGAACCTTTCCCTCTTTCTTTGCCTCCAAAAAGGTTTCGATAGAGCCACCCGGGCCCAAAGCTTGCTTGACCTCTTCGGGAGTGCGAAGATGATGCATCTGGTATAAATCGAAATAATCGGTCTTAAGTCGTTTCAACGACCGCTCTAATTCAAAACGAGCACCTGCCTTGTCTCTCATCTTTGTCTTGCAGGCCAGAAAAATACTGCTGCGATCAATTTTAACAGCCTCAAGTCCGATGCCCATTTTTTTCTCACAGTCACCATCTTTACCGTAGGCAGGAGCGACATCATAGTAATTGACTCCTCGTTTGAAAGCATCAAGCAGGCCGGCATTGCAGCGGTCTTGATCATAATGGCTAAGTGCCAGTCCAGGAAAACCGACAACTGAGACTTTCTCTCCGGTCCGGCCAAGAACTCTTCTTGGTAATCCCGCAACCATGTCCTGTTGTTTCGAGAGCGATTTTGCAGAAGCTGATAGAGACGGGACTGCAAGCCCAGCGGCAATACCACTCGCATTTTTCAGAAATGTTCGTCTTTTCATAATGATTTCCTCGCGACAGAAATATTCAACATTACTGTTTAGGAATTACAATAATCCGAAAAAATATTATAAAGGACCAGTATATTTTGTCAACATTTAACTTTCGATATCAGATACACCGCACCGATTCTATCATTGCAATATCATCTAAAAACTGATATATTCCAGCAATGAATTTTGTGATAGCATAGTGTGTGTAACAATAACACATTTTGAATCACAAAGAGCACCGTAAAAGCAAACAACTATTCAGAAATAAACAATACAAAGAGAGGAAAGGTAACCGAAAATGAAGACCAACAAACAAAACGTAACTCGAAGAAGCTTTTTGAAGGCTGGAGCGGTTATTTCGGCCGGCGCGATGCTTTCACCAACAAGCAAGGCTTTTGCAAGAGGTTCTGATACTATGCGTGTAGCTTTGATTGGTTGCGGCGACCGGGGAACTGGAGATGCCATCGACTGTCTGAAATCCGGCGATGGAGTGGAAATGGTCGCCATGGCGGATTTATTCAAGGACAAGCTTGAAAGCTCCCTGGCCAGGATGAAAAAGGCATGTCCCGACAAACTGAAAGTTACCCCCCAAACCAGCTTTCTTGGATTCGATGCCTATAAAAAAATCATAGCTATGAGAGAAGTCGATATCGTAATGTTGACAACACCGCCGGCATTTCGTCCGCAAATGGTAAAGGCCGCTTTAGAAGCGAATAAAAATATCTTTATGGAAAAACCCGGCGCTGTCGATGCGGTTGGCATACGCTCGCTTCTTGCATCTGCTAAACTTGCCGATGAAAAAGGGCTCTCTATCGTCGTAGGAACGCAGCAGCGATGGCAGCCACAGTATCAAGAGTTGATTAAACGCATTCATGATGGGAAGCTTGGAGACATAGTTGGCGGGCAGGCATATTGGAACTGGGGCGATTCCATGTGGCACTTCCAGCATCGCAAACCAAATTGGAGCGATATGGAATGGCAGATTCGATGCTGGCCGTATTTCGTTTGGCTATCAGGCGACCATATCGTCGAGCAGCACCTGCACAATATGGATGTTATAAACTGGGCCATCGGCACACATCCGACTATGTGCCTCGGCATGGGCGGCCGACAGGTTAGGACTGGCCCTGAATTCGGAAATATTTACGACCACTTTACAGTCGAGTATGAATATCCGGGAGGTATTCGGGTAATGAGTATGAGTTCACAGATTAAAGGCTCCACTCCACGCGTCGGAGAACGAGTCGTTTGCACAAAAGGGGCCACATATACAACGCGAGCTATGGGTTATATAGATAACACAAAAGGTAAGAGAATTTACAATTATGATGACCACATTCACAGCGGCGAAGTAGCTCAGTATGCTAATCTCATAAGGAGCATTCGCCGGGGTAATCCCATTAATGAGTGCAAAAGACTCGCCGAAAGCACGATGACAGTTATCATGGGCAGAATGAGTGCTTACACCGGCCGCGCTATGAAATGGGATTGGGCGATTAAGTCGAAGCTGGACCTTTCACCAGATAAATACGAACTCGGTGACCTGCCTGTCAGACCCGTTTCAATGCCCGGAAAGACAAAGCTCATATAGATAAAAGAACAGATTAGCTTAGCTGATTTCAGCGGCAGTAATTTACTGCAAATTTGTTGCTATACATCGAGAGACCAGCGGTTATGATAAGGTTCTAAGTCAGGAGAAATATTTTTCGGAGTATTGCCGGTGAAATTAAAACGCTATGAAGGCAATCCAATTCTTTGCCCCAATCCAGCCAACCAGTGGGAGGACCTGGCTGTATTTAATCCCGCGGCCTGGTATGACGAAGAACAAAAGCAGGTTACACTTCTGTACAGAGCCGCCGAAGCAGACCCGGAATATAAATGTTACTTTGGATTGGCGGTTAGCTCAGACGGGTATCACTTCGAGCGTGTTTCAGAGAATCCCGCTTTCAGCCCCAGCACAGACGGTTTCGATGCCAGCACGGTACAGGACCCCAGAATGGTGAAAATGGGTGAATACTATTATATCACCTATGCGTGTAGATTTTTCCCATTCGGACAGTTCTGGGAGCCGGTAGAAAAACAATATAAAGCCCCGGCATGCCCCAAGGATTTCCCACGAGTCATTAGAACTAACGCAACAAGCTCAGCTCTGCTGCTAACAAAGGATTTCAAGAGCTATATTCGTGCAGGTCGTCTTACTGACCCTATGTTGGACGATAGGGACGTGATACTGTTCCCCGAAAAAATCAACAACAAATACGTTATGATGCACAGACCTTTGGAATGGATTGGTGAAGAATATGGTACCCAGTTCCCGGCTATCTGGATATCGACATCAGACGACCTGCTGGGTTTTAGGAAAAGCAAGCTTCTTGCCAAACCGAAATACGACTGGGAGTGCGGCAAGATTGGCATTAACACACCGCCGATTAAAACCAAATACGGCTGGCTGACGATTTACCATGCAGTAGGTTCGGACAAACACTACCGCCTTGGGGCTTTATTGCTGGACCTGGAAAATCCACATAAGGTTTTGGCCCGTACAAGGGACTGGATTATGCAGCCGGAAGAAGATTACGAAATCGATGGGTATTACAAAGGCTGTGTTTTTCCCTGCGGCAAAGTAGTGATAGACGGAACATTGTTCGTTTATTACGGCGCTGCGGATAAGTACGTCGCTTTAGCCACGTGCCGCCTTCAGGAACTTTTAGACTACCTGCTTTCCTGTCGTCTTCAGTGAAAGGAAAAGGAATGGAACTTCACTCTATCGATATTTGCATTATCATCGTCTATCTGGCCGCGGTTGTTATTATTGGCTGGCTGTTGTCCAAACGTGCCTCAAAAAATCTTGAAGCCTACTTTCTCGGAGGTAAATCTCTGCCATGGTATGTGATAGGGACATCACACGGTGCAAGCGGATTCGATATTACCGGCACAATGTGGTTCGTGGCGATGCTCTTCACTTATGGTCTCAAAGCCGCTTTTATACCGTGGATATGGCCACTTTTTGACAGAGTATTCCGACAGGTATATCTTGGGTCATGGATTCGGCGTTCGAACGTCCTGACAGGAGCTGAATGGATGCGGACCCGCTTCGGCAAAGGCATGGGCGGAAACTTATCACACATCAGTGTGGTCGTGTACGCACTTGTGGCAACCGTCGGTTTTTTGGGCTATGCCTTTCAGGGTGTTGGAAAATTCGCTGAAGTATTTTTCCCGTGGGACCTTGCGTTGGGCCCGTTTTCCTCTTCGGATATGTATGGAATAGTTATCTTATGCATCACGACAGCATACCTTCTTTTCGGAGGGTGGTATAGTGTTGTACTGACCGATCTGATTCAGTTCGCTCTTTTGACCGTGGCGTCGGTATTTATCGCTATTGTCGCCATGAACAAGGTAAGTCCGGCGGCACTTAGTAAGGTTGTGCCTGATGGATGGAACGAACTGCTGTTAGGATGGAAGCTGAATCTGGATTGGAGTGGTTTGATAGACCAGCTCAACAACAAGATAACAAACGACGGGTTTTCTCTTTTCGGTATATTGATAATGATGATGCTGTTCAAAGGTTTACTGGTGAGCATGGCCGGCCCGACACCGGGCTATGGGATGCAGCACGTACTGTCCACACGCAATCCAAGAGAGGCAGCCCTCGAGAACTGGTGGATGTCGATTGTACAATTAGTGCCCCGGTTTTTAATGATTACAGGCATCGCAGTATTAGGACTGGTTTATTTCAGCCCTCAGGTCAATCAGATGCTCGCCGCAGGAGAGAAATTCGATTTTGAAAAGATTTTGCCATATGTAATCAAAGATTTTGTTCCGGTTGGCCTTGTAGGTGTGCTTTTAGCAGGTCTGTTGGCCGCTTTTATGAGTACTTTTGATTCTACCGTTAATGCCGGAGCAGCATATCTGGTCAATGACATATATAAGCGATATCTAAATCCTAATGCGGCCACAAAGAAATATATCTACTCCAGTTATTTCTGCTCAGTATTGCTCGTCGTGGTCGCAATTGTAGTCGGTATTAATATTAAGTCCATTCACGGCATTACCACATGGATTACTTTCGGCCTGTATGGTGGTTACGTAGCACCGAATATACTCAAGTGGCACTGGTGGCGGTTCAACGGTTACGGTTACTTTGCAGGCATGATCGGCGGAGTTGTTGCTTCTCTCGTTCCGCTTTTTATTGCCCCTGATTTAAATAAAATGTATATACTGCCCCTCAGTCTCTTTATAAGCACCATTTCTTCGATAATAGTCTGCCTGAAAACTCCACATGAAAAGGACGAAGTACTGGAGAGCTTTTACCGGAACGTCCGGCCATGGGGATTCTGGAAACCAGTTCACGCCAAACTTATCTACAAATATCCGAACCTCAAAAAGAACAATAATTTTCGCCGCGATGCTTTTAACGTTGGTATTGGAATCATCTGGCAATTGACTCTTATGGTAATTCCAATCTGCATCGTTATCAGGAAATATAATACCTTGGTGATTTCTGTTATAGTGATGGTGACAACTTCAATCATTATGAAGTTTACCTGGTACGACAAACTCGGCCCAGGCGATATGTATGTCGCTGATGATACATAAATTAAAAAGGGAAAATCATAATGCTCTGGCGCATAAATAAAATTGCGTGGCTTTTTGCCGTATTGCTGTCTCCCACTTTCATTACTTGCCGGAATTATTGTGCGGAAATTGCAAAAGCCGAAGTGTATTCCGTTCTGGAACTCACCTTTAAAGGCCCCCGGCAAAATGAAACAGATGTCCCCGCCCGCGATATTGATTTTTGGCTTCGATTCCGTCATGAAAGTGGCTCACCTGAGTATAAGATTCACGGTTTCTGGGACGGTGATGGAAATGGCCGAACGAGTGGCAATATCTTCAAGGTTCGCTTTTGTCCGACAAAAACCGGACGATGGAATCTCGTAGAGGTTTATTCAAACAAACCAAGCCTCCACGGCCAAAAACAGGGTGACTATTTAATTGCCAAATCCTCGAATCATCCCGGCTTTTGGATTGTCGATTCTAAAAGTCCCGGCAGCCGTTGGTATATGCGTTCAAATGGCTCCCATCCTTATATTTTCGGCAATACGCATTATTCGTTTCTCTCCGGTTACCAGAAAGGCAATATTCCAAGCGGAAACGACATCGCTGCCGACATAGCCGGCAATGCACAATACTTTAAAAAGCTTCGATTTACTTTACATTGCGACCGTTACCCGAACCCAAAAGAAAAACCGTTTTTCGATGATAACGGACGACTAACCGACCAGGGTAATTTTTCACACCGGCCAAATCCGCGATGGTTCAGCCAAAGGGCCGACATGGCCGTACAAACGGCATGGAAACACGACCTGATTGCAGACCTGATTCTATGCGGCCCCGATACCGCCGATTCACGCTCGATACTGCGCGCAAATAACAATGATGGCGATCCCACACCATGGCTCAAATATGCCGCCGCCCGCTATGGAAGCTTTCCAAATGTCTGGTTATGTCTATGTAATGAATACGAAATAAAGACCCCCAAATATACCGAAGAAGAAATTGCCCGCTTTGCACGCATCATCAAAAAATACCTGCCTTATCCAACACCTCTGAGCGTCCATTCTACACCTCGTACACTCTGGTCGAAAAAGTTTGATGAACTCCCTCCCTGGAACGACCATCAGATTATCCAGAAAAAGATTCGTAACCTTCCAGATTCCGCCGACGTAATCCAATATACATGGCAAAATCCAGACGGCCAAAAACCACGTAACAAACCGACCGTCAACGATGAATTAAGCTATCAGGGTAAAGGTGACAAGCATACTGAACAAGATACCATCGAGTCGCACCTCGGCGTCTTTCTTGGCGGCGGCTACGGCACTACCGGTGAAAAGCCCGGCAATAAATTGGGCCAGTATTTCAAGGGATGTTTTAATCCCGCCGAGCACACCGCCGCAGATAATATAAAATACCTGCGCCAGATAATCGATACCCATATCACATTCTGGAAAATGGCCCCCGATACCGGCATCTTCTCCAATCTTCACCCCAGCTTTCGCGGTCTTGCCTGGCCCGGCCGCGAGTATGTACTCGGCACGAACAAAGCCCGCAATAATATAATCGCCAACCTGCCTGCCGGAACCTGGACCGTCAGACAATACGATATAATTAATAAAAAGGCAGTAACCTTAACTAAATCCGCCCGCAGCAGTTTCAGCTTTGATTCCCCTAACAGCCGTGCAGTAATGTTCCATTTCAAACAAATAGTCGGAGGCCGAAAATAAAATGACACATTCATTATCACGACGTGATTTCTTAAGACAAACATCGGCGACAGTTGCCCTTTCAGCGACAGGTTGTTTAGCAACAGCAGAATCAAAAGCTCTTAAACAGCCTAATCTCATCTTTATATTTCCCGACCAGTTCCGCCGGCAATCTATAGGTTATATGAATGAAGACCCGGTTATCACTCCTTACCTGGACAGCTTCGCCTCTGAAAGTATGGTTCTTACCGACGCCGTAAGCAGTTATCCCGTTTGCAGTCCCTTTCGCGCTCAGTTATTTACAGGCAAGTATCCCATCTCGAACGGTGTCACCACAAATTGCAATTCCAGCCAGATTGTCATGCTCAAGCAAAACGAACGATGCCTGAGCGATATTCTCCACGATAGCGGCTATTCTCTGGGCTATCTTGGCAAGTGGCATTTAGACAAACCCCATGAGCCGTATGTCGGGCGCAGAAGAGGCCGCGTGGGCGCCAAAGGAGGCGGCATAGTCTGGGACGAGTTCGTACCCGCCCATCGTCGTCACGGCTTTGAATTCTGGCACGCTTACAACTGCCGGGACCAGCACCTTAACCCACGCTACTGGACAAAAGACTCCAAACGTACAGAACCAGTATATTTCAACGAATGGTCAACCAAACACGAAGCCGATGTCGCCATCGACTTTATCAAAAATCCGCAAAATAAGTATCGCCGTGAAGATAAACCTTTTGCCCTGTTCATTGCCCCGAATCCGCCGCATACCCCTTTCGGCCAGGTGCCGCAAAAGTATGTGGATATGTACCAAGGCAAAACTTATAAGGACTTACTCAATCGTCCTAATGTTGACCTTAATAATCCCCATCCTCAGGCAAAAGCACATGTCAAAAATTATTTTGCCGCCGTTACCGGCACAGACCAGCAGTTTGGTCGAATCCTCGATGCATTAAAAGAAAAAGGCCTGCAAGACAATACAATAGTTGTTTTTACAGCGGACCACGGCGAGATGATGGGCTCTCAAAATCGGATGCACAAGAGCGTCCCTTAT
>CAZWME010000189.1:0-7906 GCA_964634515.1 uncultured Pirellulales bacterium
CTCATCGATTCGCCAGTAGTAAGGCCCGCCGCCCCATTCAACACCTTCGGGGGGATTATAGCTGGCAGCGTTCTGTCGGCCGCGATATATTTCGGTCGTGTCTGATGCATCGGCATTATCCACGACATTTTCATCGGTGCCAAAGTACACATCGTGCTGCGATGCGTTATCTCCCGATGACCAGCTAAGGGTTATTACCTTATCAATGTCCGGCGTTGACCTGTCAGCAGGGCTGGGACCCCAGGCAAGTGTGGTGTCACCTCTCATAGTTTCCTTAACCTCGACCTGCGACAGCGCATAGTTGTAGATGCGAAAATCATCAACAGAGCCATTAAAGTACCCATCGGCGGCGTACTGAGACCGACCTATCCAGTTGTTAGTGGTTTTACCGAGGTCATGCGGGGTAAGTGTAGCAGAGTTGTTGCTCGCGCTGACAATACCATCGAGATACAGATTAATGGCGTGAGTATCTGCGTTGATAGTGATAGCCACATGGTGCCAACCACGGAACAAAGTGCCTGGCGCAGTTGCCTGTTCCTCGGCTCCACCACCACCAGTTGTAATAGCGAAACGCATTGGGCCAGCCGTATCCGTACGGGGCGTAAGGAACATATTGATTGTGGTACCGGTGCCAAAATCGAAGATACGCTGCCAGGCTCCCCCTGCATTCGAGAAGTCAACCCATAACGTGAAGGTCGAGCTGGTCAGTGACTCGATAACCGAGCCGATAGGTAATGCCACATAGTCATCAGAACCATCGAGCTTCAGCGAGCCGCCGTCATAGCCAAGCATCCATTGAGGCCCGCCAACGAGATCGGCATGATTGTTCCGGCCCGACCAATCAAGGGCTTTGGTACCAAATCCTTCATCAAATTTCCACCAGCCAACAAGGTTAGGGTCAGTACCGGAGATAACAGGTATCGTTTCGAAACTCCAGATGTCACCTTTATAAGTAGTGACGGCATCAAACTCATCAACGCGCCAATAATAAGTCTTCTCTAATTCAAGCGGGCCGGGATCATAGCTTGTAGTACCAACAGGCAATCCTCCGGATGCATTGTTGACATCGTCAAAATTATCACCGAAATATACGGTGTGTAATTTTGAACCGAAACCGGCTGTCCAGCTAAGTTCGATATCTGTATCTACATATTTTGTGTCATCAACCGGTGTAGGATTATATGCTTTTTTGGGCGGAACGGTAAAACTCCAGATATCACCTTTGTGTACCGTAGTACCGTCGGCTTCGACTTCATCGATTCGCCAGTAGTAAGTTGTGCCCGGAACAAGACCATCCGGAAAAGCAAATCCGGGGAAGCCAACTACAAATAAAGTTGATGCCTGATTACCATAAAAAACATCTTCAATGCCGTCATTTACACTATCGAAATTATCACTGAAGTACACATCGTGCGAGGCAGCGGAATTTCCCGGCAACCAGCCAAGATTCACCCATGTATCCAGGTGTATAGCTCCATCAACCGGCGCGGGCTTCTCGGCTTTAAGCCACGTAGGGAGAATACCTTGAAACAAATCCTTTACTTGAGCCGCTGTCAAGCTGCGGTCGTAGATTCGCACTGATGAAATCGAACCTGTAAAATTAAATTGTGAAGCCACGCCAGCGCCGGTATCGTCAGCTTGCGCGGCAACTCGAATTATATTACCGGCGTGTGTATTCAGCTCAACCTCAACGACACTCTCTTGTTCACCATTGACATATACCCGAGCGGCGGAGCCATCATAAGTATAAACCAATTGCCACCACGTGTTTGCGGCAGGGGCAGGTGAATGAGTTCCCCACCATCCCATGTCAGGTGTGCTCCAGTGCCCAACTGCACCAAATGAGCCGTTATTACCATAGTTGAAGGCGATATTGGTACCTACCGGGCCTCCACGATGACTCCAGGATACTATCGTTTCTTCCCCCGGTATTTCCGGATTGTACGCCCACACTTCGATCGTACGGGTGCCGGAGCCCTCTATGCCTTCAATGGATGTTGGCCCTTCGAACCAGCTAGTTCCATTGAATGTTACAGCTTTTACTCCGTCAACCTTCTCGACAACAGGTGTACCTTCAGCTATGAAATCATCGAGATCTCCACGGTTAGGCCAAATTGTCACGCCCGTGCCATCTGGTAAATCCTCTGCCCTTAAGTCAACCAGCAGGTCCTGGGCAACGGTCATGTTAGTCCAAGTGACGGCCCCTATCAGATTAAGTACTAAAACAAAACAAAATAAATGAGTCAATTTTTTACACATATCAGTCCTCCTTTAAAAAAAGGTAAGATGTCAGTTACTCGTTGAAATGTAGAAATATAAAATACGGATCATAAAATTTGAACTGCAACTTTATACACCACACAATAAGTCCTCCTCTTTCGAAAAACTACGCATATTCCTTAACAAAAAGGACCAGAATCCGCACATTAAATCCAATTCCTTTGTACCAAATCAGCCAACATCCCGTCAAGAAGAAAATGGTCTATAAGTGTTTATTTGTTCTTGATAAATTTGTATATAAAACGTCTCGTATGCTATATATAAAAAGTCTCTATAGGATTTTTTATTTGAATGATGAAGAAAGCTAAGAAGTTTGATAGTATAACTAAGCGTTTTATACGGGAAATATCGGTTTAGGAGGTTTCAAATGAAGATGCGAATATTTTTCTTGCTGTTGCTTAGTGTAATACTAAGTATTCAGGTATTGGCTAACGTGGAAGACCCTCAAATGAAGGCTTTTGAGGAAAAAATTCTTAAGGTTAAGCCCTTTGATTTATCTCATGTGCGATTACTTGACGGCCCATTCAAACACGCCCAGAATTTAAACCGTAAGTCTCTTTTGAACTATGAGCCTGACAGGCTGTTGTCAAAATTCCGTACCACAGCCGGCCTTGAACCAAAAGCAGAGCCATATTCTGGATGGGAAGCCCAGGGTATTGCCGGTCATTCACTTGGGCATTATCTAAGTGCGTGCTCACTTATGTATGCCTCAACTGGAGACAAACGTTTCAAGGAAAGAGTTGATTATATTGTTGATGAGCTTGAAGCGTGCCAGAAGGTAAATGGCAATGGCTATGCGATGTGTGTTCCCCGCGGCAAAGAGCTTTTCAAAGAAGTTTCAGAAGGAAAAATAACAACACAGAGGTTTAATCTTAATGGCTGCTGGGTGCCCATTTACACCCTTCATAAGGAAATGTCAGGACTCAGGGACGCATACCGTTTGTGCTCAAATAAAAAAGCTCTGCAGGTCGAACGAAGGCTTGCTGACTGGTTTGATGCTATAATTGACGACTTAACAGACGAGCAGATGCAAAAAGTTATGTATTGTGAGCACGGAGGAATCACCGAGGCCTTAGCTGACCTTACTGCAGATACAGGTGAGCAGAAATATTTGGAAATGGCGAAGAAATTCCACCACAAGGAAATCATGGACCCGATGATCGAGGGGAAAGATGTCCTTCCAGGTTATCACGCCAATACACAAATACCGAAGTTTGTAGGCTTAGCAAGAATTCACGAGTTGACGGGTGACATTTCCAGTAAAATAGGCACGGAGTTCTTTTGGGACAGGGTAGCCAATCATCATTCTTATGTTACCGGGGGCCATTGCTTTAATGAATATTTTGGTCCACCTGACAGGTTAAACGAACGCCTTGGTACGAACACAACCGAGACCTGTAATGTCTATAATATGCTTAAACTTACAAGCCATTTATTCTGTTGGAATCCCCGTGCAAGCATTGCAGATTTCTATGAACGAGCTCTGTATAATCACATCCTTTCATCACAGCATCCCCGAGATGGACGAGTAATTTACAATTTGACGCTTGAGATGGGCGGCTTCAAGAACTATCAAGATCCCTTCTGGTTTACCTGCTGTGTCGGCAGCGGCATGGAAAATCATTCACAATATGGAAATTCCATTTATTACCACAATGATAAAGAATTATATGTCAATCTGTTTGTTGCCTCAGAGCTAAACTGGAAAAATAAGGGATTGAAAATAACACAAAACACCAGATATCCTGACGAGGACGAAATAAAGCTGACGTTCAGTTGTGAAAGTGTTGTTGAGCTGGACCTCTATATTCGTTATCCGTACTGGGCACAGAAAGGAATTGAAGTAAAAGTAAACGGCCAAGAACAACAGGTGACATCTATGCCCTTAAGTTACATCAAGCTATCACGTCTATGGAAAGACGGCGATGTAGTTGATATACGTATTCCGATGACTCTTCGGCTTGAGACAATGCCGGACAATCCCAATCGCGTTGCAGTTATGTATGGGCCACTTGTGTTAGCGGGTGAATTAGGCCCGGTTGATGATCCTCAGGCAAGAGAGCTGATGTATGTTCCGGTATTGCTTACATCCAATAAGCCGGTCGAGCAATGGATCATTCCTCTTTCCGGCCAGCCGAATACCTTTAAGCTATCAAATGTAGGCCGGCCCAGGGACGTTGTACTATATCCATTCAGTAATATGCATGACAAACGTTATACGATTTTTTGGGATATCTTTACTCTTCAGGAATGGAATGAAAAGAAAAAAGAATATGAAAGGATTCAGCAGGAAAAACTGGAGATCGAGGCCAGAACAGTTGATTTTGTTCAGCCTGGTGAGCAACAGCCAGAAGTGGACCATAATTTACAATTCGAGAGATCAAACGCTAGCCGCGGGCACCAGGGACTCGGAAATCGGAGTGCATTTGACGGCGGATGGTTTTCTTATGATCTTAAAGTAGTTTCGGATGAGTCGTTGATACTACGAGTTTCTTACGTGGGTGGCCGTAATGAGACTATATTTGATATAGAGGTTGACAGCCAAAAAATCGCCGAACAGAAGATAGAGAAGCTTGAGCGTGATCAAAAGCGTGTCCTTTTTGATATTGATTATAAGTTGCCAAAAGAACTTATCATGAATAAGAACAAGATTACTGTTAAGTTTGAAGCAAGGGAAGACCAGAGGACAGGCAGCGTATACGGTGTTCGTATATTAAAACTTGAAGAGAAATAGCAGCCTACATGAAGTTTATCCACTTTGTAGTCTTCCAGGGATTAACACTATATCTGCTCTATGTATCTAAGGAAGCTCAACTTTGACATGTGTCAACTCATCCAAGCCAGCGACCTTTCTGCCATCTGCAAAGATGCTAAAGCCCTTGCCCCTGCGGTATTTCTTACCGCTTCTGTCCCACAGAATTGTGAGTACCCGACCGTGATAATGAATATTATCGAGACAGAACCAATCCCATGTGTCCTCGGGGATCAGAGGATCAACGATTATAGTCTCATCCTGCCGAGGCACAAGTCCTACAAGTCCGCTGATTACCAAGTCACAGAAAGTTGAATGATTGTAGTATCGGCTCCTATCTGAATCCGGCTTCAGCCACTTACCGCTTACCTCATCAAGATATTCCCCGATGTACGGCTTGCCTTTGTATCGATGAGATCGGGCGTATGTCATAAGCGCATCAAAGTAGTCTGTCTTGCTAACATACTGCTGCTTGTAATTTCGCAGGACGTTTGCCAATCCGACCAGCGTCTGGCTCGTTGCGTAGGGCCAGACTGCACCGTCCCACTCACATGTCCCAACGCCGTGACTTCTGAACTGAGGATGCCTTCGTTCTGCGGTGGTGATCCCAAACGGCGCCTTGAATCCTTGCAGATCTGTAAACTGCCGCCACGCCTGCTCATGCCCAGGCTCCGGAAGATTGAAATACCACGGGATGAATCCAATCTCCTCCCTCACATCTGCCAGCTTACTGTTCGGATACCGTACCTTAAAGAACTTCGCCTCCTTGTCCCACATTAGCTGTTGAATGAGCGACTTTAGCCCGGCTGCCTTTTGAGCATATTCCTTCGCAACCGCCTGCCGGCCGGCCATTTCTGCCACCTTAGATATAGCCACCGCATTAGCATACATATAGCTATTTAGAGGAGGCCGGGCGTTCTTAGCTTTTCGCGAACCGCTGATCGATTCCTCCATCCCATCGCGCACGTCATATTGCCAATATAGTCCATTTTCGAGGCCTCTTTCTTTTTCCCATGCCTGGTAATCGCCTATAAAAGCGTCCAGCAACTTCATTACAAATGTTTTATCCCGATTTACCAGATATCTGCGATAGAGTGCCCATGTCCCCCAGTTGCTGTACTGATGAAAATGCGGCTGTAAATCATCCTTGTTGCCCACATACCAGAACCTGGCATAATCGTCAATATATCGTTTGTCATGTAGCCACATACCTTCACAGATATGATGCCCGAGCGCACAGCTTACGGTGTTGTATTTACCGCTGTGACCAACCTTATCGAGAAACTCAGTGAAAACAAATCCATCCGGTGTTTTCTTTATATGCTTTCGAAATGTCCACCATCTAAAATAATAAATCTGCTCGAAGCTCTTGTCGGGACACTCAAAGAAAGGGATATTTTCGGTCATCCACGCCCATGATTGCTTATTTGAGATGTAATTAACGATGTTTTCCGGCTCCATCGTGTTGAAAAAATCAACGTGATGTTTAAAAGCACCTGAATCAAGAACAAACATCGAATCTTGCTGCCTTTGTTCATCGCTTACAGTATCAATGTTATTCTCAGGCTTGCGGTAATCTACAAACTGCGTAGGATCAGTACCGTTGAGCCATTCTTCGACATTCGTGTAGCCATCACTATCGGAGTCTTTGGCACCATCAAGCGGATCGTTCCATTTCAGAGAGAATTTATTTTCCCATTTATCCGGCATTCCGTCATGGTCGCTGTCGGCTGGAGAAGGCGAAGACTTATACTGCGGCCAACCACCAACATCGGAGGGGATATCAATAATACCGTTTTTGAAGGTGGGCTTGCCGGTGCGAACGATACCGATGATGCGTTTGTCAACAGGGTCACGCTTTGGCAGAGTTGCACCGGCACGGGCCAGCACGAGTTCATAGGCCTGCTCTGCGCTTTGCTGGTTGATGGGTGATGCCGGAGCGGGAGCAGTCGCACGCACCTTCTTTATGAAGGCTTTAACCTGTGCCTGCGTTGGGGCGTCGTCAAATTGTACACCGCCGTCCCAATTGTCGGCTGTAACCCGCGGGTAACCTAAAACGAAATTATCCGCAACATACCATTTACCATCGCGCTGAGCCTCGCTGTACATGTCAAGGTGTTGAGGTCTGCAAATACGGTAGCGAACCGCACCTTCGTTAACAGCGGGTCCCGGTTTATAGTAGTTGGCCACTATATTGACCATGGAACTTGCATCACCTCCATCGACGGTACGGTGTCGCCAGTTGAAAATAACATTGTTACGGAAATCAAAGTGGTCCCCCCAGCCAATGCTGGGATTCCTGCCCGTGTTGCACGCAAACAGATTGTGGTGGAATGAGCAGTTCTTCCCACCCCAGGTAGCACCGAAGGCATGGTTATTCAAATCGAGAGCCTCGCTGGATATGCACCATTGAATAGTCAAATTTTCGACAGGCATTTTTTTATCCGGGCCATCGGGCATTTCCTTCATATACCGGTAAAGGGAGAGATTTTCATCCAATCCCCAACTTGCGGAGCAATGGTCCACGATAATATTGCCCACAGGGTAGCCGCCCAGCGCATCGTTGCGGTCTTTTATATTGCCGCGACGAAAACGCAGATAACGCAGCACCACATCATGAGTATTGATTTCGGTCGTCTGGCCGCGTATGCAAATGCCATCGCCGGGGGCGGTCTGGCCGGCAATTGTTATATATGGATTGGAGATTGTAAGAAGTTTCTTCAGTGTGATAATTCCCGAGATACGGAAGATTACGATACGTGGCCCTTCTGCTTCTATGGCTTGGCGAAGACTACCGGGGCCGCTGTCTCCCAGATTGGTCACCTCGAAAACTTTTCCACCACGGCCTCCGGGTGTAAATGCTCCGGCACCTTC
>CAZWME010000190.1:0-7892 GCA_964634515.1 uncultured Pirellulales bacterium
ATAGACAGTATATTAGGCTCGAAGTGAAAAGCAAGAAAACAGATATACAATCTTCACCAACACAATTTAGAACAACCATCGCTGGCAAATCGCTTTTATATCATTGGATGTAAATGAAAATAATTAGCCCTCAAAAGCATCGTGCAATAAAGCATAAAGCCATTATAATGCTTATCGTAAACAATAATGAAAAGTATCAAAATAATGCAAAAAAATATATAAGGATGACGGCACGATGAATAGATTTGTATATTTCTTAGGTATAATAGTTCTTACCGCTGCAACCTCACCGGCACAGGAATTGACTCAACAAACTGTCGAACCCGCCGATCACGGTCGAGCACTCATAAATCCGCAGATGGGCTGGACGATGCACTTTTATTCGAACATCATCACAAACTACGGCTCGAAACTAAAGCCATCCGATACGCTCGATGACTTCCCCGGCCTTTCCTGTGTTTACCTGCGGGTTCCGTGGTCCTTCCTCGAACCGCAGGAGGGCAAATTCAACTGGTCTCTGCTGGACACTCCCGCACAGCGCTGGATCGATAAGGGTAAACAGATTGCCCTTCGCATCAGCAGCACCGAATCATGGATGCGCTGGGCAACACCAAAGTGGGTTCACGATGCCGGCGCCAGGGGATACAATTTCACAGTCGGCAAAGGCGTGGACAAGGACGGCCCCTTCTGGGAACCCGATTACAAAGACCCTGTCTTCCTGGAAAAGCTTGACAAATTTCTGGCCGCTATGGCAAAACGATATGATGGTAATCCAAACGTTGCATTTATTGATATCGGTTCGTTCGGAGTCTGGGGCGAAGGACACACATGGGCAAGTTCTAAGCTCCCTTTTGATTTCGAGTCACGAAAACTTCATGTGGATTTATATTGCAAGAATTTTAAAAAGACTCTGTTGGCAATCAGTGATGATTTTGCCGGAGCCGGTGAGCCGGGAAGACATTTCCCTATAACCGATTATGCCTTGTCAAAAGGCGTAACACTTCGAGATGACAGCATCTGCGTACAGCCTCCGCCTCGCTCATGGTTCCACGCCGAAATGGCCGAGGAATTCTGGCCGAAGCTACCCATGATTCTGGAACACGAACACTACGGTTCAAGCAAACGCAAAAACGCATGGGGCGACGGCTCACTTTTACTCAGGGCTGTTGAAGAATACCACGCCAGTTATATGTCAATCCACTGGTGGCCGAGAATCCTGCTAAATGAAAACCGTGAAATCATTGATAAAATCAACCGGCGGATGGGATATCGGATTCAACTCAAGAAGGCCGTTTTCCCGAAAGAAATTCACCTGAGCGAGTCCTTCACTATCACAACCAAATGGGCCAATGCCGCCGTAGCACCCTGTTATCCGGGGGGCTTTACAGCATTTACCATCAAGGACGATAAAGGCGGAATTGTCGCGGTCTTTTGTGACGAATCGTTCAATGTTCGCGACCTGACCGTTAGTCTGAAAAGCAAGCCTACTGTCAGAACAGTCGCTTCAACTTTTGCCGCGGCACTAAAGACGTATGGCTTTGCACCAAGCACGCAACCCGGCAAGTATGATTTGTATGTCTCGGTTGGAAAACGCGATGGTACACCCGTTATTGCCCTGCCGCACGAGAACAACGACGGCCATCGTCGATACAAGCTGGGGGCTATTCGGCTGCTGCCGCCGAATCAGTAAGGTATGTTCATTGCAGATGGTACTATTCGAAGTCCATCTGTGTTACTATCCTTTAAGCCACAGGTCAATCGGCCTTTTGACGCCATCGGTCTTAAACGGCAATTGAATCTTGGCGCCTTTTCCAGCCGACTTATAACCGGCATAGAGCACCTCCTGAACTAACCGGCCATCCTCTCCGGTCGCCTGCGGCTCTTCCTTGCCGCGCACACATCGGGCGAAATGATGCATTTCCTGCGGAAAACCATAGTTCCACAACTCCTCGAAGACCGGATAAGTCCATCCCTTAGTTGTAGGGGCTTTCTCAACCGCATAGCCATAGCCATATTCACTGTAAGTAGGTAAGGCATTGCCCATATGCAAATCGGCATAAGTAACTCCGCCCTCTCCATATACCTCGATACGGTCCTCCATACCGCCCCGCCGGGCCCAACTGTCTTCAATCACACCGACTGCACCATTGGCAAACTCGAGAATACAGATGGAATTATCTTCACCTTTGGTCTTGTCGCTATGAACGTGTGTCGCCATCTGGCAATAAACGGTCTTAATGTCCGGCCGACCCAAAAACCAATAACAAAAAGCTATCCCATGACAACCCATATCCATGAACACCCCCCCGCCGGATTTTTCAACATCCCAAAACCACGAAGCGTGCGGGCCGAAATGCTTTTCCATCTGTTTCACCATATAAATCTTGCCAAATGCCCCCTGGTCGGCCATTTCTTTCGCCTTCACATATTTGGGTGTGAAAAACAGCTCCTCGGCATACATAAGTAATACGCCTTTGCTCCGGCACGTTTCAATCATTAAATCCGCCTCTTCCAGTGTCATGCAAAGGGGCTTTTCACAAACCACATGCTTGCCGGCGCTGGCAATATCAACTGTCATCTGTGCATGCAAATAGTTCGGCGCCGCAATCGTTACCATCTCGATATCTTTCTCAGCAAGCATCTGCCTGTAGTCAGTAAAAACGCGGCTAATGCCGTACCTGTCCGCCAGCTTTTTGGCGTTGCCTTCTGTAGGAGAAGCAATTGCGACCACTTCCGCCTCTTCAGACATAATCCGAAACGACTCGGCGTGGATTTCCGCTTCAAACCGTGAACCAATAATCCCGACTTTTACTCTTCCCTTGTCCGGCATATAAATCTACCTCCTTATTATTCGAGTAATTAATTTTCAGCAAAATAAGACTGATATTCACCTACAAAGTCCATTCTTTCCGGTATTCATAATGCAGATACTTATTTGCTTCCGGCAGGTTTGTGATCTTGAAACTTTTGCTGTCCCAGTTCAATCTTTTGCCACCCATCCGAACCGAAACCGTCCCCAATAAAACCGCTTCTGTCAAAGGCCCAGCAAAGTCAAAGTCAGAGCGTGTTGGTGTACCGCGCTTACAGGCCTCAATCCACTCCTTGTGATGACCAATTGAGCGTGGAAGTGTTTTTGGCGGCCTTTTGTAAGCCTTCATTTTTATTTCAGGTATCAACCGCGGGCTGTTACCACCCCAGCCTTCGACATACATCTTGCCTTTGTCTCCTACGAAAATCAGACCATCCTCACGTGACAGCTCTCTATCATTGTCCAGCTCGTCCGGGCGAGAAGGTATCATCCCGCCATCGTACCAGTGCAGCTTTACGGCAGGCATACCCTCACGGGCTGGGAACTCATAGTGAACCGTCGAGGCCAGAGGCAAAGTTTCCTTATAAACCAAAGTCGAGCTGGAATGCACACTCGTAGGAGCTCCAAGTTTCAAAGCGGAAAAAACCGGCGCCAGATTATGAATGCCCATGTCCCCTAATCCACCTGAGCCAAAATCCCACCACCCTCGCCAACTGAACGGCACATAGGCCGGGTGATATGGTCTGTATGGAGCAGGCCCCAGCCATATATCCCAATCAAGAGTTGAAGGGACAGGTGGAGTATCCCTCGGCCTCTCAACTCCCTGGGCCCAGAATAGCTGGCCGTTATGCGTTGGCCTGTCGGACCAGGCGTGTACCTCTCGCACCGGGCCGATTGCTCCATCCCATATCCATTCATTAATAAGACGATTTCCTTCAAACGCCATGCCCTGATTTCCCATCTGAGTTGCAACACCGGCCCGACGGGCCACCTTGGCTACAGCCCGCGCCTCATAAACAGTTCGAGTAAGGGGCTTTTCGCAATAGACATGCTTTCCTCTTTTGATGGCCTCCATTGTGGCAACAGCATGATTATGGTCAGGCGTGGCAACTACAACAGCATCGATGTTCTTTTCCTTTTCAAGCATCTTTCGAAAATCTTTATATCTCCTTGCCTTGGGGTATTGCTTGAAAGTATCTGCTGCCTGCTTCCAATCCACATCACTTAACGCAATAATATTTTCACTGCTAACATTGTCAATGTCCCACCGTCCCTGTCCCCCTACTCCGATACCGGCTATATTGAGTTTCTCGCTCGGAGGCATATTGCCCGAACCTGCCAACACATAACTCGGTACAATAGTAAGTGACGCTGCAGCCGCAACAGAACTACTCATAAAATTCCGGCGGGAAATCGTACTTGTATGTTTTTGAGTATTACCTTTTTTATTCTTCATATCAGCAGCCCTCGATAAAGTGAAAACCAGCATTAACCAAACAACCAAAACTTCAACCCTGCTCCGGGGCTTTTGAAGAGTTATAATACCTGAATTGCCCCCCCACATCCAGTGTGTTTTATCTAACGATACTCATTTAATGGACCTCTGTGATTAAACGACATGATAGATATTTTTGTGTATTGAGGAGTTTAGATATAGTCCGGCACGATTTTTGGCAATATCTATGCTAATGTATCTTGAAGCTTAAAAGCTGCTTAGATAATATATCATAAAAAGATTTGATGGAAAACCTGGCGAAAAAGACTTTTGATAGCCAATATCAAAGGTCTTTATTTGTCCTAACCAAGCCTATCCTCTTAATCACGTATTCGAATTTTTATTCTACAGGCATAACTCTAAGTGTAGTATTTTCTTCCAGTGTAGAGATACGCTTCTCCAGAGCAGACAGTGTAGAGATACGCCTCTCCAGAGCAGAAATTTTAAGAAAACAAACAGCCAGGGCAATCAATAATACAAGTAAAATTATTAAGAAAGAAACTATGATTTTTTTCATTTTAAATATCTCGAATACGAAAGATTCTCGTTTTAAATGAAATGCTAAAAAGCCAGTTTTATGATTCTAATTACTCACCAACACAATACTGATCCTCTTCAAATAACTGTCATTTAATTTTGAACAGTAGTATCGTATCGAACACCATCGGGAACCGGTACCGGAACGGCAACAGTAACTCCGTGGTCGCCGGTAGTTTTACGGGAAGAATCGACAGCTATGAAGGCAGTGTAAGCCGACATCAGACCATACTCAAGAGCTACCTGCTTGATTTGGCCGGGCAGGTCCGGATTGTTATCATAGGTGGCTTGATTAGCAAAGGTCTCGATTCTTTTGCGGGCCCATACACAGACTATGCCCGAATGAGTAGAAGCAGAGTCATCAAGGTTGACAGGGATGGCAATTTCCTGTTTCAGGTCACCGACCTTGCCGCTGACGCGAATAGTTGTCTTGCATTGTCCTTTGAATCTGCCCGTGAGAATTACAGGGCGGCCTATAAATAGGTCACGGATCCTGTTTGGATACACATCTGTCACTTCCATATTCCCCCAGTCAATTTTTATATCCGTCAGTGCAGGATGGCTGATGCGCTCGTAGAACAAATCAACGATCTGCCCGGCACTGTCATCCAGGCCGATATAGGCAACAGCACCTTTGCCGAGTTTGGCCATCCTGTCGAGCAGGTATCGATTGACCGATGAGCCCACACCGAAACTGAAAATTCTGCTGGCGCCGAGGCGCTGATGAACAGCAGCGAGGATTTCGACCTCATTACCGATGTAGCCGTCTGTCATAAAAGAAACCAGACGAAATCTGCCCGGGTCATGGGTGAAATCCAGAGCCGCCTTTATGCCCTCAATCATCATGGTCCCTCCGCTGCCCTGAAGATTGTCAACGTACCTGATAGCTTTTCGAATATTGGCCGGCGTCGCAGGAACAGGATTGGGCCCGAATTGAGAAGCGTTATTCGAAAAACGAATCACCTGGAAGGTATCGTCTTTCCCGAGCTTCTTCAGGCCGCGTTTGATAGCCTCTTTAGCCTTGGCGATTGGCTTGCCTCTCATACTGCCGGAGCAATCCATGACAAATATCATTTCCATCGGCGCTCGTTTGAGATACGAAAGGTTCTCCGGCGGATACAGCATCAGTCTTATGTATGCGGTTTAACTATTACAGGAAATTAAAATATTTACAAAATTGGAAAAAGAGCAAAGAGTTACAACGGAAAGCGCTATAATAATATGTATGGAAACTAAAAATGATAATTGAAAACTGAATTACGGGGTGGCGGGTGTCCTCATTCTTAGCCGAAAAAGGACATCCAAAGCCCCACCTTTTGAAGGCTAAGTATGAAGAAAAAGAAAAAATATGTAGGCGATGAATCACCATATTTTGAGTTTCCGAAAAAGCAGGGTCGAGGGTCGTGGTGTCGAGTTTCAAGACCCATTTCAGCCGCTTTGGGATGGCGGGATGAATTAGTATTGAGAACAATCCACGACTTTTACAATATACATAGAACAAACCTCAAAAGTGATTACAGTTGTTGGTTAAGTGCCCCTGATTTCAAAAAGATTACAGGCCTAAGCAGATATTATCAGGAGCAGTCATATGATAACTTTCGCATTCTTAATTTGATAACGGACAGTGAGGAATACAACGGAGCAGATAATACTACATGCAGAATATTGAACTTGTGTGCTACTTGGATTTTATTTTGGCTTATATATCATCACGATAAAGTGCTAAGAAAAAGATATAAAGATAGACATAAGAAATTATCTTATGCCGACAAGTGCAAAAAGCTGAGAGTCTTTTACGAGAAGCTACTCAAAAAGAAGCCAGCCAAGCGATTCAGAAACTTTGTCAGGGAAATAACAAAATTGGTAGATGATGTTGATGAACTGGAAAATGGGGAGTGGGATTTGAAGATGGAAGACTTTTATGACAAATTATGTAAGACAAATAAATAAGTTGGTTTACAATATTTTGTACACCAACAGCGTTTGGTTTACAATATTTTGTACACCCATTATATAATAATAATATAAACAAATTTTTTGAGATTTGTTTTTGAAAGTTTTGAGATGTTTAGAAAAATAAAGTTAAGATATTGTCAAAATAAGAAGTCAACTACCGTCCCTACGCCGCTTTGGGGCGGCGTAGACGGGACGGTAGTATGAAAGTTAAAATGATAATATTTGTAAACCTCAATAAAATAAAAAAGTATGTAAGCTCAAAAAGAAATAAAAGGAACGTCAATTTATTAAATAAGATAAGCTCAATTTATTAGAAAGAATATGAGTGTCAAACTATTTGAAAGAATCACCAGTTTTTAAGAAATAACTTTCAAAGCCTATATTCACTGTCACTTCCTACCTCTAACGCTTTGTTTAAGACGCCTGGCTTCGATTCTAAGCCGTTTTCTTTGTTGATTAGTATAAATATATAGATATTTTATTTTAACGCCTTAGAGGGTGGTTTCAAGGAAACTTTATATGTCATTTTCCTTCTATGGAGTAGCCAGCCGGAAAATGTCAAGCCGATACTGCCAAGAATAACAGCGTATTGTCTTCTCATTCACTAAGGTATTATTTGAGGCAACTCTGTCCATTCATCAGTACTGAAGTGATATACCCATAATCCGAATTCAGGCGGAAGGGCAAACATCATAGTACTTGTATCTAACTCGTAATAGAAAGGCCAATCTACATAAACAAAACCCATGGGTATATGTGAGAGCCACTCACTTGTATCGAGGTTGAAACTCATCACAAACTCCCATGAGAAGAAGCAAAGCGAGTCACCCTCGTCAAAAGAAAAACCAATATCACTACTTCCATCCATCCATACCCATCCGGAGAGAGTATCAGGAGCGGGGACAATGGGGGCGGTTGAAATGACTCGCACAGGGTCACTTAATTCAGTATCGTTGGAATAGCCAAGTGTTCCATTATGTCCATAAATACTTGAGTCGATAATGGTTTGGCTGGAAAAATCCTCATCAAAGTTCCAATACCCAATCAAGCCATTCTCAGTTGGTTCCACCACTCTGTCATAACTCTGAGCAATCT
>CAZWME010000191.1:0-7879 GCA_964634515.1 uncultured Pirellulales bacterium
ACAAAATTACTGTAACCACGCCTGTTCAAAAGCAAAATCGCCTGCTCCTTTTTCGCAAGTGTCTCCTTCAGACATTTTGCCAACGGTTCACTTATCAGGTTAATGCCCTTCTGTGTTATCTGCCCGGCCCGCAAATCGACAAGTTTCATTTCCGGCATAGACAGATCCATCACCCTTTTGGGCAGATGCACAAGGCTGAAATATTTCTTACTTTGACAATTAGACAGCGTTTCCAACGACGGAGTGGCACTACCCAAAATACAATGCGCATCTGCCAGTTGCGCCCGCTTTATTGCTACATCTCTTCCGTGGTATCGCGGCACTGTGTCCTGTTTGTAGCTCGGCTCATGCTCTTCGTCAACAACGACCAGGCCCAGTTTTGGCAGCGGCGCAAAGATCGCTGAGCGAGCGCCTATAACCACGTCGGCCTGGCCCGACTTTATCTTTTGCCACTGAACATTACGCTGGGCGGCGGTCAGGCCCGAATGCATTACAGCGATTTTTTTGAATCTCTCGTTAAACCGCTGAACCGTCTGCGCCGTAAGAGCGATTTCAGGCAGCAGCACAATCGCGCCTGCTCCTTTTAACACAACCGCCTCGATAGCTCTCATATAAAGTTCGGTTTTGCCGCTGTCGGTAACCCCGTATAAAAGCGTAACACCGAACCGGCCTGAATTTATCACTGTTTCAAAATGAGCCAATGCCTTTCGCTGGTCATTATTGAGGACTACCTGTTCGGTTTTTATTGACATCCCCTTTGGAATAACAGGCAAAGACTTCAATATTGTCTTATGGGCTATTTTAACGATACCTTTTTCCGCTAATCTCTTTATCGGCTCATTGCCGCAGCCGACCGCTTCTAATAAACCTCGCACCTCCACGGCATCATTGACACTTGAAGCCCCCCTGCCGTCCAAAGACTTGACAATTAGCTTTTGCTTTTTGCCTCTCAACTCCTGGATGTTCTTTTCAATATCAGCAGAACCGGCTCTCAGGTAAACATATTTTTGTGTTTTAACGCCGGCCCCTCTTTTCACCGCCGAAGGTACCATCGCAGACAAAACCTGGCCGAGCGGACAAGCATAATAGTCGCTTATCCACCGTGCCAATTCCATCAACTCGCAATCCAGCAACGGCTCTTTATCGATTAACTTTGCTACTCTTTTTAGCTTCCGCCCAAAACCACGTGCAATAAAAGACTCTTCAGGCCGGATATCCGATTGAGTACAAAATCCGGCTTCAGGTTTGTTTTTTCTACCAAACGGAGCTTCGACTCTCTGGCCCTCCCCAACCGGCCAGATTTCATCAGGCACAAAATAGTCGAATTCCGTATCCGCCGCCGACTCAAACGCCACGCGAATTATGTGACTGCATGAGATTTCTTCCTCGACCTCTTCTCTCGCAAACAAACTGTTTGTTTGGTATTTGCTCATTCAATCCATTAACTCAAAATCCTCTTGCCCTAATACAAACTCAATAAGGCAAAGCAATGACAGCGCTACTTCTTAGGTGCGAAAAGCTGGAACTCGCAAATGGTTGGCCCGTCAGTGGCCTTGAGTATGTTCAGTCGAACATAACGGCCAGTAACAGGTTCAAATTGCTTTGAATAGTCTTGCCCAAGCTTTGTACCCTTAGCAAAATTTTTCCAATGGTTGCCGTCTCTGTATTGCAGCTCAAATTCCTGTACACGGTCGTACTCTTCTTCGATTGTAACTCGATTGAAAGTAGCCGGTTTTCCGAGGTCAACCTCGAGCCATGCCTGCCGTGTGCCGGAGTTGGTAGCCCAGCGGGTGGTAGAGTCGTCGTCCACGGCTTTAGAAGCGTTATAGGCTGCGTTTTCCTGGAAAACATTTGAGGCTCTGATCCTCTTTTCGGCTGTCAATGAATTGGACAGCAATCCCCTTGGGCTGATTGTACCGGCAGGGCCGTTGAGTTTTAATATTATGATTGTATCGAGATCCCGCCGGTATGATTTCGGCACAGAAATTTCGATGGCTTTTATATTTTGCTTAACTGTTACTGTCCCTCCCGTCATAACAGAGCTTGCAATGATTTTCTTAGGAATAGGCGGCAGTGTAAGTGTATCCTCCTGCCAATCAAGAACATGAATGTAAATGGTATTACGTTTATGCGTACTGGCACCCCAACCGCCCGGCTTAAATGGACCGCCGCGGGTCGCATAAATACTCTGACCATACTTTTGGAGCCAATTGCCCATCTCATTAAGCCGCTCGACCTGCCTCGACTCGATTCTGCCGTCCGGCATAGGCCCGACATTGAAAAGAAGATTGCCGTCCCCGCCGACAACACGAACAAGTGTGTCTATACACTGTTTTAGTGATTTCATCCGGTCGTTAGGTTTCCATGCCCACTGCCTACAAATTGTCATACAAGTCTCCCAGGGACGGTCGTTCTGGAATTTCCCGATTCTTTGTTCAGGCGTATCATGATCAGCAGGTAAACCTGCCCTGTTGTTGATGATAACATGGGGCTGAAGCTGTCGAATCATCTTAAACAGCCTCTCTGAATCCCAGTCTGCCGCATTGCCGCCAAGACCGTCAAACCAGATTATATCAATCTTGCCGTAGTTACTGCAAATCTCCCTAAGCTGGCCGTGAAGAAACTTGATATAACGGGAATGATTGTCCGTTCGATAGTCAGGATGATACCAGTCCGGCGGAGAATAATAGTAGCCGAGTTTTAATCCTGCCCTGTGGCAGGCATCGGCTAATTCTTTTACTACATCGCGCTTAAATGGCGAGTTGGTAACCTTATAGTCCGTCAATTTACTGTCGAACATCGAAAATCCGTCATGATGTTTGCTCGTGAACACAAGGTACTTCATACCGGCATCTTTGGCGGTTTGTATCCACTCATCCGCATCGAACTTGACAGGATTGAATTGTTTATAGAGATTATCATAAATCTCTACCGGGATTGAGCCTGTAGATTTGTCCTTTCGGCCTCGCCGCTGACCACCGCGGGACCAGCCGATTTCCGTACCTTTCAGACTAACCGGCCCCCAGTGAATAAACAGGCCGAATTTCGTTTCCCGCCACCGCTGAACGTCCTGCTTGTCGGCTTTCAAGTAACCTGCGGATTTTTTTGGACTCCCGGCATTAACCTGTTCATTGGAAAATGCAGTCAACAAACAAACCACCAATCCCAGCCATACCATAAGTGTTCGTTTTATCAATTCATTTTTCAACATTTTTTGGCCCTTTCCATTTATAGAATATTTTTTATCAAGACAATAATATAACGTAAAAGAGCAAATAACGAAACTTAATGTTTGTTTTTTTACAGCAGACTCAAGCAAAGCCTTACATAAAAGAGGTTCGTTATTGTTTGATAATAGTCGTATGTCCAGCATCGAACATTCTTACGCCGCCTGTGTCCAATTGCAGGATGAGGCCTTTTTCCGGGTCTATTCCGATGCAATTACCGGAAAATTCCCGGCCGTTGTAGATAAGTTTAACTCTGTGACCCAATTGAATGCTGAGGCTGTGCCATTGGTCTATCACTTTTTCGCCTTTTCGGGCCGCCACTTCAAACCAGTATTCCATAGAAGTAAGCAGCCGTTTTGCCAGCCAGAGACGGTCGGAAATTGAATGGCTCTCTATATCGATGCTTGTTGCAAGTGGCTGTAGTTCAACAGGAAAGGAGTCTTTTTTTTGGTGACAGTTTATTCCAACACCGATTATACAGGTATTACCGCCGACGTCTGTTTTTGATTCGAGCAGAATGCCGGCAACTTTTTTACCGCTCAGCATTATATCGTTCGGCCATTTGATTTTCGCCTCGCTATTGGCAGACTTACCGATAGCTTCGGCAACCGCAACCGCGCATGTAAGCGAAAGCAGCTCAGAGTTTAGTTTATTGTCAGTCAGAATAATTGAACAGAGAATGCTCTGGGAATATTTACTGTGCCATTTGCTGTCCGCTCGACCTTTGCCGGCGGTCTGTTCTTCGGAGAAAATTACAAGGCCGTCATTTCCCTTGTTCTTTGCGTACCCGGCAGCAATTTTCTGTGTACTTGATGTGCGATTATAGACGAGGATTTTCCTGCCGATGCGTTTGGTTCTCAGATTCGACTTTATCTTGTCGGGGTCAAGAAGGTCGGTTATCGGCATAGCTTTAGTTACCTGTCAAGTCCAATATCAACGGCTCTTGCCGAATGAGTGATCGCGCCAACCGCGATTCGGTCGATACCACACTGGGCGATGGCTGAAACATTACTTAATGTAACGTTGCCCGATGCCTCGAGTAACGGCTTTTTATTCCTGCCGCACATCTTGTTTCGCATATCCACAGCGTGCTTTAATTGCCACTGGCCCATATTGTCGAGTAGCACAATATCAATGTCGGGAATTTTCAGCACGTAGTTGAGCTGGTCATCAACGTGATCAACCTCAACAGCAATGAATGTGACGCCTTTTAGCTTTCTGGCCTGGCAAATTATTTTTCTCAGCTTCGCATGGAAATTCCTGCCCAACTGGGCCAGATGGTTATCTTTAATCAGAACACCATCATACAGCCCAAGCCGGTGATTATATCCCCCGCCACAGCGAACCGCATACTTTTCGAGTATTCGCCATCCGGGCATTGTTTTTCTGGTATCGTAAATCTTTGCTTTTGTGCCCTGAATAGCACGAACATACTTCTGAGTTGTTGTGGCTATTCCGCTTAGTCTCTGGAGGAAATTCAGCATTACCCGCTCTGCGGTGAGCATAGAGCGTAAAGGGCCTTTAATAGCAGCAATTTTGCTCCCAACATGAGCCTGCTCGCCGTCATTGATACATATTTTCAACTTGAGTCTCTCATCATAGCACTTGAGGATCTCCTGAACTACCTCCACTCCGCTTACAACTATTTCTTCACGTGAGATAATATTTGCTTTATCAACAATATTTTCTTTGAAAAGAAGCTCACTCGTTACATCCCCCCGTCCGAGGTCCTCATCGATGGCCATTTGGATAAGAGGCCGAACTTTTGCAATGTTAAGTTTTTTCATATTATTTCTTTTCCTTCTACTATCAACTTTATGACGAAGGTGTCTTTTTCTTAAATCTTTTCTGTTTTTTTGTCGCCAGAAAGTCTCTTTTCTTTTTCTTTGAGTTGACCAGAACCAACTCCGGCAGCTCTTTCAGCTCCCTAAGTTGGTCACGCAGAAACGCGGCCCGCTCAAAATCAAGACTCTGGGCGGCTTCAAGCATTTCACTCTCTATCTGAGAAGCTAATTCCACCTTTTCATATTCTGAGTCACCGAAACGAACCGCCTCTCGGGCCGTCCGCCTTGCTTTTATTTGCTCGGTCAGACTTTTACGAATCTCCTTCTTTATTGTTTCGGGTTTAATGTTGTGCTCTTTATTGTATTCTAACTGGATTTTACGGCGTCTGTTCGTTTCGTCAATAGCTTTTTGCATCGATTGAGTAACTCTGTCCCCATACAAAAAGACAGTAGCATTGATATTTCGCGCGGTTCTGCCGATTGTTTGTATCAGAGAAGTCTGGCTTCGTAAAAAACCTTCCTTATCGGCATCAAGGATTGCGACTGCTGAGACCTCCGGCAAATCCAGACCTTCCCTCAGCAGGTTTACTCCTACCAGTACTTCAAATTCGCCCTTGCGCAAATCCCGAAGTATCTCAATTCTTTCGAAAGTATCGATTTCACTGTGCAGATAACGGCATTTGAAGCCTTTCTTTGCAATGAAACCGGACAAGTCCTCAGCCATCCTTTTTGTCAGCGTGGTAACGAGTGTTCGTTCCCCAACTTTCACCCGTTCTTCAACCTCGCCCAAAAGGTGCTGAATTTGATTTGCCGCCGGATATACATATATCTCCGGGTCCAGAAGTCCGGTCGGCCTAATGATTTGTTCGACAACTTCGTTATCACACTTTTCCATCTCAAACGACGCCGGCGTAGCAGAAACAAAAATGACTTTAGCCCAGCTTTCCTGAAATTCCTCAAAACGCAGTGGCCTGTTATCCAACGCGCTGGGTAGTCTGAAGCCGTGCTCTACGAGGGTTTCTTTTCTGTGTCTGTCTCCCGCCCACATTGCCCGCACTTGCGGAATAGTAACGTGAGATTCATCGATAAACAAAAGAAAATCTTCCGGAAAATAATCAATCAGAGTATAAGGTCTGGCATTGGGCTGCAGGCCCGCCAAATGCCGGGCATAATTCTCTATCCCGCTGCAATAACCGATTTCCTCCATCATTTCGATATCGTACATCGTACGTGCCTGTAGCCGTTGGGCCTCAAGAAGCTTTCCCTGGCCTCTAAGTTCTGCCAATCGCTGCTCAAGCTCGGTCTTGATGCTCTCTACAGCAGTGCCGATTCTCTCAGACGGCATAATGTAATGTTGCGCCGGATATACAAATAGCTGATCTTCGACTGCGAGGATTTCAGCCGATACCGGATTTATATAGCTTATCTTTTCTATTTCATCACCGAAAAATTCAATGCGAACTGCAAATGATTCGTATGAAGGACAAAGCTCTACTACATCACCGCGAACTCTAAATGTTCCTCTCTGAAAATCGATGTCATTTCTGGTGTACTGTATGTCGGCTAATTTGCCAAGCAGCTCATTTCTATTGCAATTATCCCCCGTGCGAATGCCAACAACGCTGGCCTTATAATCTTCGGGCGAGCCAAGACCGAAAATGCAGGAGACAGATGCGACGATAATGCAGTCATTCCTTGTTGAAAGACTTGTAGTCGTCGAAAGGCGGAGCCGGTCAAGGTCATTATTTTTCGAGGCGTCCTTTTCTATGTATATGTCCCGCTGGGGGATATATGCTTCTGGCTGATAATAATCATAATAGCTGACAAAGTATTCAACTGCGTTTTCCGGAAACAACTCCTTAAATTCCTCATAAAGCTGAGCGGCTAACGTCTTATTGTGAGAGACAACAAGGGCCGGTATATTATGCTGAGCGATTACATTTGCCATTGTGAAAGTTTTGCCGCTGCCGGTCACACCCATCAGGGTCTGACACTTTTTACCGCAGCGCAGTCCTTCTACGAGCCTTTCTATGGCTTGCGGCTGGTCGCCGGCAGGCTTAAACTCATTGTTCATCTTGAATATACCCATCTTAAAATGCTATTGTAGCCGGTTATTACATAAAACTCACGTCTTTTTATTGCCAAATCCAGTTAGGTAAGAATGTGCTTATTTCTTGCAAAGCAAATGTGTGGAAGTATATTTTTCAACTTTTGTATTTCTTGAGTTTTTATCTTGAAATTCAACATTTGATGTAGTAGCATTTTATTAGAGGTTTTTTGAAGGACATACATACTTCTGATTTCCGGAGTGTGTATTTCTACAAGGAGCCAGGGAAGAAAGCACTGAAGCGAGAAGTTATGCGTATTATTCGGTAACATTAGAAACCAGTTCCTATGATGCGTTTAATACAATGTAAGGAGTTGAAATATGAAAAGAATTTCGATTGTTTTCTTAATGATGGTATTGTGCCTCGGAGTCTCTCAAACTCAAGCAGGCTGGACAATCACCCAATTAACCGACAACACCACCAGTGACGTAAATCCTGATATCTCAGGTACGAACGTAGTATGGCAGGGCTGGGATGGTTCTGATTACGAGATCTATAGCAACTTCGACGGGCAGCTAACCAACAACTCTCTCCCAGACGTTTATCCTGCTATTTCCGGTACTAATGTAGTGTGGGTGAGGACTGTTTATTTCAGTCGTGACATTTTCAGTAACTTCGCCGGGCAGTTGACCAGCAGCGGCATCCTTTCGGTTGCTGGCGTCTCTCGATTACGTAAGTCCGCATTGCGCCGCCGGAATCGTTTACGCCGTTATCGTTGCGCTGATGGTTTCCGACCATGGTCCTTTTTCGCCGCCGGACT
>CAZWME010000192.1:0-7850 GCA_964634515.1 uncultured Pirellulales bacterium
AATAACCGGACTAGGCAAAACATTCGGATATTTGGGTACTAGCTGGTTCCTTGGTGTACCTGTCCAGGTCTGGGCTTGTGGTGCGATAGTGGCGATTGTCGTGGTAGTACTAAAGAAAACAAGATTTGGCAGATACGTTTACGCTGTCGGAGGAAACGAGCGAGCTGCCAAACTCTCCGGTTTGAACGTCAACAGGATTAAACTCCTCGTATATACTATGACAGGTGCCCTTGCGGCTGTGGGGGGACTTATTGTTACATCAAAACTGAACTCAGCCACCCCAACAGCCGGCGATGGTTATGAGCTTGATTCGATTGCTGCTGTAGTAATAGGAGGAACGTCACTGTCCGGCGGAAAAGGCTCGGTGCTTGGTACCATCTTAGGGGCTTTGATTATCGGTGTCTTAAATAGCGGACTGATAATACTCCGGGTCCCGCCTTTTTGGCAGAAGGTTATAAAGGGATTTGTGATTCTTTTGGCTGTCGCAATTGATAAGCTTAATACCAAAGAGCAGTAAAATCGGTATAAATAGGAAAACTACAATGAATATTATGCAGAAAAAATTATCATTCGGTCTGATTGTAGGTACCAGGGGTATTTTTAATCCCAAACTGGCCCAGGAAGGAAGAGAACAATTGCTCAAGAAGCTCGATTCACTTGGCTATTCTTATGTGATTCCTCCGGAAAGTGCAACTCCTAACGGAGCTATTGAGAAACTTGCTGATGCCCGGAAATGTGCTAAGTTGTTTAAGGAAAAAAGTGAGGAAATTGATGGCATCATAGTAGTTCTTCCGAATTTTGGTGATGAACTGGGAGTTGTACAGACTTTGGATTTGGCCAAACTAAACGTGCCGGTACTTGTTCAGGCCTGCAACGATAGAGTAGATGCGGTTGATGTACACAGCAGGAGGGACGCATTTTGCGGCAAACTGTCGGTATGCAATAATCTATACCAATATGGAATTCCTTTCACAGATACATCTGAACACACTTGTGATATTGATAGTGACATATTTCAAAGAGACATCGATTGTTTTGCTCGCCTCTGCCGGGTAGTGAAGGGACTACGCAATGCACGTATAGGCGCTATAGGCGCAAGGCCTGCTCCATTCCAGACTGTAAGATTTAGTGAAAAATTATTGCAGCATTCCGGGATAACAGTCGTGCCTGTTGACCTTTCTGAAATAATCAGCAAGGCGCAACAATTAGACAATCAAAACCAGAGGGTACAAAAAAAACTGTCTGAGATAAAAGACTATGGAACTATCCCTGATTACATAAAAGAGGAGAACATATTAAAGCAGGCCCGGCTCTCTCTCGTCATTGATGACTGGATGACAGAAAACGAACTGGATGCCAGCGCTGTCCAATGCTGGGAATCTATACAGGATAATTATGGCTGTGCCACCTGTTTGTCAATGAGTATGATGGGAGAAAAGTATATGCCAAGTGCCTGCGAGGTGGATGTTGCTGGGGTAATTTCCATGTATGCGCTATTGCTTGCCTCGGGAAACATTCCCGGTTTCCTGGATTGGAATAATAACTATGGAACTGAGAAGGACAAATGCGTGTGCACTCACTGCAGCAATTTTCCGAAAAGTTTCATGGGTAATGATATTGAAATATCCAATCTCGATATATTAGGCGAGACATTAGGCAGGGAAAAGTGTTTCGGCGCCATCAAGGGACATGTTGCAGCAGGGCCTATGACGTATTTTAGAATATCAACCGATGATCCTAAGGGGAAGATCAAGGCTTACCTTGGAGAAGGTGAATTCACAGACGATCCTTTTGATATGGATGGCGGCATTGCAGTTTGTAAGATTCCCCGCCTGCGCGCCTTGCTGGCCCATATGTGCCAAAATGGCTTTGAACACCACGTCGCCATGACACGCACACACTGTGCCGATATTGTGTATGAAGCGATATCGAAATATATCGAATGGGATCTTTACTTTCACGAATAATATGGAGGAAACTGTGACCGACGATGAGGTCAGAATAAAATCGATTCAGTACAGGCAGAAGCTGCTCAAGTATATCAAGATGGCCAACGCTGGTCATACAGGTGGAAGCCTGTCCTGTGTAGATATCCTGAATGTCCTGTATAACCGCATTTTAAATGTCACACCAGAGACGTTCAACGATCCCGGACGTGACCGTTATATCCAGAGTAAAGGTCACTCTGTAGAAGCATTGTATGTAGTGCTGGCAGATCACGGTTTTTTTCCGGAAGAGGAACTGGAAACCTTTTACGGTTATGGTTCCGACTATACGGGCCATCCTACGCGTAAAGTAAAAGGCATCGAGCACAACACCGGGGGATTGGGGCATGGCATGGCCTTTAGCGTAGGTGTAGCGCTGGCTGGCCGGATAGATCATGCTGATTATCGCGTGTTTACATTGCTGGGTGATGGCGAGCTGGCAGAGGGTTCCAACTGGGAATCTCTGATGGCGGCCGCCCATTATCACCTGGACAATCTCTGTGTCATTGTTGATCGCAACGCCCTGCAGCTCACCGGTAAAACCGAAGAGATGTGTGGACTGGAACCATTAGCACAAAAATTGGAGGCCTTCGGAGGAGAAGTACGAATGGTTGACGGTCACAATATAACGGACTTAGTAAAAGTGTTGGGTATGCTTCCGTTTACTGCAGGTAAACCGAGTGTCATTATCGCCAGGACCATTAAGGGTAAAGGAATTAGCTTCATGGAGAACAATCCTAAATGGCATCATGGTGTACCTGACGACCGGCAGTACGAGCAGGCACAACAGGAATTGGAGGCAAGGTTGGCGGAGATAAGATCATGAGTTTTACACCGGGCGCAGAATTGGGAAAGGCTAACCAGGAGGTTGTTGCGGAAACCTTACTGACGCTTGCACGGGAAAACAAAAACGTCCTTGTCGTAACCAGTGACTCGCGGGGCTCAGGAAAGCTAATGCCCTATGCGGCTGCAGTGCCTGACCAGCTTATCGAGGTAGGCATTGCCGAACAGAACCTGGTAGGTGTGGCCGCAGGATTAGCTTCAGCAGGAAAAACTGTCTTTGCTGTGTCACCGGCCAGCTTTTTAACAGCCCGGGCCTTAGAACAGATTAAGAATGATGTTTGCTATTCAAATCAGCCGGTCAAACTTATCGGCATCAGTGCCGGCGTAAGCTATGGCGCATTGGGTTCTACGCATCATGCGACCCATGATATTGCTGTCTTGAGGGCCATCAACAATATCACGATTATTGCCCCCGCAGATAACCTGGAAACGGCCGAAGCCATAAAGACTGCTGCGCAGATGTCCCATCCGGTCTATATCCGCTTCGGCAAACGTCCCATGCCTCATCTACATCAATCTGGTACTACTTTTGAAGTGGGCAAAGCGATCCAGATTCGTGATGGCAGAGACCTTGCCTTTGTTGCCACGGGTGAAACCGTATATCCTGTGTTAAAGGCCGCTGAGGAAATGGAACAGTCAGGTCATTCATGTCGTGTAATCAGTATGCACACAATCAAGCCATTAGACAATGAAGCTGTAATACGGGCGGCCGAAGAGTGTCGTGCGATTGTGACTGTGGAAGAACACCGTACTGCAGGCGGATTAGGAGAAGCCTGTTCTGCGATACTTATGGAGGCGAATATACAGGTTCCATTCAAAATCGCAGGTATCCCGGATGAATATACAATGACCGGAAATCAGTTGGAGATATTTGCTCACTACGGTCTTACAGCCACGGGACTTGCCCAGACCGCCACAAGCCTGTTAGAGAGTAATACAGGATAGATGAGTATGAGTGAAACCTTTATCTTAGCAGTGGACCAAGGTACAAGTGCGACAAAAACAGTTGTGTTCGATACGCATGGTCGGATTATTGCACAGGCTGCTCAGCCCCTGAAATCCTATTTCCCCCAGCCGGGATTTGTGGAGCAGGACCCCCTGGAGATTTATCAGAATGTACTGGCATCGGTAAAGGATTGTCTTAATCAATATCGTGAAACGGTTTCCCATGACTTGACTAAGATTAAGACTTGCGGCATTTCCAATCAGAGAGAGACCTTTGTTCTCTGGGACAATTCAGGCCAGCCTTTTTCCAATGCTGTTGTTTGGCAGTGTAAAAGATCAGTAGAAATCTGCAGCCACCTGAAAAATTCGGGCTTAGAAAAAGAAGTCAGCAGCAGAACCGGCCTGATTATCGATCCCTACTTTTCCGGAACAAAAATTATATGGCTTTACGAAAACAACGAGCGGATAAGAAATCTCATTGACTCGGGAAAGGCATATTTTGGGACCATTGATACATGGCTTTTGTTTAAGCTTACCAAGGGCAAAAGTTATTGTACTGATTACACCAATGCTTCCCGTACTCTTTTTTTTAATATCGATGACCTCAAATGGGACAAATATCTTTTAGATAAATTCAATCTACAAAATCTCAACCTGCCCCAGCCACAACCTTCCTCATATTCATATGGCCAATCCGATTTTGAGGGACTCTTCCCGGATAAGATAAATATATCGGCCATGATAGGTGATTCCCATGCTGCTGCTTTCGGAGAAGGTTGTTTCTCATCCGGCACCGCAAAGGCAACTATGGGCACCGGCTCTTCTATTCTCCTTAATACCGGTTCCAAGAGAGTTCAATCTGAAAATGGGATGGTCACCACAATTTGCTGGAGTATACCTGATAGAGTCGATTATGCCTTGGAAGGTATAATCGTGACCTGCGGAGCTACGATTAATTGGTTACGTGATAATCTTGGACTTTTTGACGACAATCGCCAAACCCAGAAGATCGCTCTATCTATTGAAAATACTAACGGTGTGTATCTGGTCCCTGCTTTCAGCGGCCTTGGTGCTCCCCATTGGAAAATGGATGCCAAAGCTGCGATTTTGGGTTTGAACCTGGGCAGTGACAGAAAACATATAATCCGTGCCGCTCTGGAATCAATTCCATACCAGATTAAAGATGTCATCACAGCTATGGAACAGGATAGCGGAATCAAATTAAAAGAACTCAAGGTGGATGGAGGTGTAACGGCCAATCATTTTGTTATGCAGTTTTTGGCTAACCTATTGAATACAAATGTTATCAACATCGGCCTGGAAGAAGTTTCCGCACTTGGCGCCGCCTGCTTAGCCGGACTTCAACAGAATATTTTTTCTGATATGGGTGAATTACAAAACCTCACCACTGGTAGAAAACAGTTTTCTCCAAATAAAGACACGGAGGATGTTCATGCTTCTTACGAAGGCTGGAAAAAAGCAGTGAAACAACTTTTATAATCCAGGCCGCATGTTGATAAATAAATGCAAAAATGACGTTTTTTTGAGGCATGGTGTGATATAATAGAAACGCATGGATGTCTTTCAAGTGCAGATGGAAGGTTATAATATCTCCTCCGGCGTACTTGATGTGCATAAGAATTACACAACGCGAGGAAAATATGCATCCATGCGATTGGATGCATTTCCTGAGAGTATTTCTCATATAAAGAATCCGCTATGTTGTTGAGGCAGGGAAATGAATATATTTTACTTTTTCTTAGGAGGCATATGATGTGTAGAGAATTGAACTATCTGATGTTGGCATTGGTGGTAAGTTTGGTGTGTGTTGCACCAGTTCACGGAAATGATGTCATCTGGGATTTCGAGAACGGTAATGACCATGGTTTCACACTATGGAGCGTAAATCCTGCTACTCCTGCTGCTAATGACCCCACCATTGCGGGTGAAGAGGCGTTGACGGGCGTAGGTGGTGCGAAAGGTCTGCCGGATGCAGGCGTGGCCTGGTCAATTGGTCGGCCCGATCAGTTTGATGGGCAAAAACCCGCCGTTGATGAGGGCGACAAAGATAAGGCTGATGGCACAATGGAGTACAATCAAGCCGGCACGAACCATCCCTTTACGTTTCCTGTGAACGGCCGGGACCAGGAGAGTTATCTTAATACCTATAATCTTACCGGGTGGGGTGACAACGTACATGCTGATGAAAATGATCAGATCGCCACTTCACCCTTATTGCTCATAGGCTCGGACGCACAGTTAACTGTCTGGGTCCACGGTGGTGGCAGCGGAACTCATGCACCCGAACTTGATTCGAATCCGAACGATGGATATACGACAGATTCCGCCGGTGTTGCCGTTATTTCAGCCGCAGATGGTTCGCTTCTTGCCAGCGTGCTTACTAATGGCCAAGGAACATTGAGAGAAGATACAATCGATCTTTCAGAATTTGCGGGCCAGATGGTTCATATCGAGGTTGTCGATGCCTTTGATGGCAGTTGGGGTTGGATTGCGGTCGATGAAATTCGAATCTCCAATGCGCTCGAACTTGGTGACGCTGATACTTTCGCTAAGGCTTGGGGTCCCAAACCGGCCGATGGTGCTTTGCATACCGATACATGGGCGAATCTTTCTTGGGTAGCCGGAGGCCTTGCTGTATCACACGACGTGTACTTCGGCGACGACTTTGATGCTGTGAATGAAGACGCCGAAAACACATTCGTTGGAAATCAGGCTGGGACGTTTATTGTTGTTGGTTTCCCTGGATTTCCTTATCCGGATGGCCTTGCTCCGGGTACAACGTACTACTGGCGAATTGATGAAGTCAATGATGCAGAGCCAAACAGTCCGTGGAAAGGTGATATCTGGAGTTTTAGTATTCCTCCCAAGACCGCATATTTCCCCGATCCTGCTGATGGCGCCGAGTCTATCGATCTGAATTCAGACCTTAGCTGGACTGGAGGTTTCGGTGTGAAACTACACACCGTATATTTCGGTGACAACTTTGACGATGTGAACAATGCTGCAGGTGGTTTGCCTCTGGGAAGCGCAACTTACGATCCCGGCCCGCTTGTACAGGCTAAGACCTACTACTGGCGGATCGATGAGTTCGATGGTTTTGAAACATATAAAGGCAACATCTGGAGCTTTACTACTGAAGGCGCTGTCGGCAATCCGGAGCCTGCTAATGGTGCTGTGGATGTAAAGCATACGCCGGTTCTAAACTGGACACCAGGAGTTTTTGCCGATACACATGAGGTCTATTTCGGCGCCGACGCAGCCTCTCTGGAATTAAAAGGCAGCGGAAACCTCGGTTCAGAGAGCTTTGAACCAGGACAGCTCGAATGGAATACTACTTACTACTGGCGGATTGATGAGGCAAATAACGCCAACGCCGACAGCCCGTGGACAGGCCCACTCTGGAGCTTCACTACGGCCAACTTCCTTATAATAGACGATATGGAAGCCTACAATGACATTAACGAAGGTGAACCTGGAAGCAACAGGATATATCTCGCCTGGATTGATGGATTCGAGAATCCGGCCGTAAATGGTTCTGTCGTCGGTAACTTAAATCCTCCAATTGCCGAGCAGACCATTGTCCACAGCGGTAATCAGTCGATGCCGATGACCTATAACAACGCTGTTGGTAAATCTGAGGCTACTCTAACATTGACTTCCAATCGTGACTGGACAGTAAATGGTGTCAACACACTGACGATTTGGTTCAGAGGCAGTTTGGGTAACACTGCTGAGAATTTGTACGTTGCTCTCAACGGCAATGCTGTAGTCAATCATGATAATCCTGACGCAGCATTGGCAACTACATGGACTCAATGGAATATCGACTTGCAGGCATTTGCAGACCAGGGCGTAAATCTTGCCAATGTAACTTCGATTACACTTGGCCTTGGTAACAGGAGCAATCCAGTGACCGGCGGCTCAGGTATGATGTACTTTGACGATATTCGTCTGTACGCACTGGCTCCGTAAGTCGGGACCAGCAGATAAATTTGCATAGTTGATATTACAAGTTTGTCTTAAATCGGGACTTATCCCAAAAATTAAGTCATCTTT
>CAZWME010000193.1:0-2128 GCA_964634515.1 uncultured Pirellulales bacterium
ACGAGCCATCTTGGCCTGGCCCCGCTTCCGGATAACCGATTTACGCGCGGAAAATGTGGCTTTAAAATTCTACAATATCAGGCTGCCAAGCTGCCGGTTATCGCGTCACCGGTGGGTGTAAATTCAGAATATGTTCGTAATGGAGTTACGGGCTTTCACGCTTTGAACATTCAGGAGTGGATTGACAGAATCAGTGAGTTAATTGACAACATTGAGTTGCGGAAAAAAATGTCCGAAGCCGGGGGGGCTCAGGCTCAAAGATTTGATACCACTGTTATCGGCAAGCAATTATGCAGTTTGATTAAGGAGTGTATAGAAGGCAAGGTAAATGCGGTCGAGCGGCCCGGAAGTCGATGTGAAATTCTTACTACCTCTCAGAAACCTAAAGTTATTATTTGTGTCCCAACGTACAATCGAAAGAAGTATCTCAAAGAAACACTCGAGAGCATCCTGGCGCAAACATACAAAAATTATGAAATCATTGTGGTCGATGACGGTTCAACAGACGGCACCGAGGATATGATTAAACAGCTTGGTGTTCCTATTACTTATCACTGGCAGGAAAATGGCGGTGACGCCGCCGCTCGCAATAAACTCATAGAACTTGCACACGGCAAATATATCTCGTTCATAGATTCCGATGATCTGTTATTCCCCGACGCTATCGAACGACTGGTTAAAGTCATGGAAGCGGAAGCTGAAGATGTTGTTGCTTATGGCTCTTATGTTAGAATCGACCAGGATGGCAATGTCTATGGAAAATGTAAAAGAAAATTGTACAGCGGAAACATTACCAATCACTTATTTCAAACTATCATTGTTCATTCCTGTGGCTCTATGTTCCCCAGAAAGATGTTGCAAGACGCCGTAAACTTTGACACGTCATTGAAGGTATGTTCTGATTATGACCTTTGGCTTTCTCTTTCAACGAAGTATAGATTTGTGGCCCTGCCATGTCCAACTTTCAAAAGACGCCGCCATCCTGACAATCTTTCAATTGTTTCTTTTAGAAACTGCCTTACTGAGTTTAAAGTTCTTGAGCGTTTTTATTATGAAAGGGATGGTAATAAAGTGATCCCGCCGAAAATAGCGTTGAAGGTACTCAGCAAAGGAGGTTTTAAGACGGGACGTTGTGCATTCAAGGAGGGATCATATGACCAGGCAACTAAACTGCTCGGGCAATCCTTCCGGCGTCGTCCGAATCTGAAGTCGCTGTTTTACTGGGCAAGAGCAGGAATTGCGAAGAGAGTAATGTCCTCTTGATTTTTATGCCTATCAGGTCAACGATTTAATATAAAGCATCCTGAAAAATCAAATCGCCGTTCGAGAAGGACGACTTACAGGTACCAGTGAAGGAAATCAGGAGTAATATAAAAGTGTGCAGGATATCAAAATATTTGGCCTATGGTTTTCCGGTGGATTATGAGCAGGAAGATTCGATTCGAGCTTGCATTTGCGGATTCAGGAAAATTGCATTTCCCCACCTAAGCCAGCCATTGCGTGCCCGTTTCAAGTTGTAAAGATTATACAATGTATAGTTGTAGCGACTGAGAAAATCAGACACTTCAGGGAAAAGACAACCGCCCTCATAATGAGCTACAAACATCACTTCGGTGAAGATTAGTTTTATCCGTTTTTCTGTCAGTTTTCGAGTTGCCCCCTTGAGGACCTTTAATTCGGCACCTTCTACGTCCAATTTCAGGATGTCAATGTCATTGATGACTTCTGTTTCACAGAAAGTGTCCAGTGCCTGTGTTTTAACCTCTATTTGGCCGATGTTCTTTGAACTTTCCGAATAATACTTTGCTCCCGTTGTCGGTCTTGGGAACATTGAATTGCAGCTTTGGTCCGTATTGACCAGGAGTTTGGCTTTGCCCTTTTGGCTGGAAATCGCAATTTGATAAGGTTTTATCGATTTGCTTTTAGCCAGGCGGCTAAGTTGTTTAAAGGAATTTGGAAAAGGCTCGAAGCAGTACATTGTTGCCTGGGGAAATATTTTCGCATAGGTGGTTGTGATGTCGCCAACGTATGCGCCAACATCGAAGACTACCAAATGTTTTTCCCCTGCGAAAAGTAATTTTTGAAAAAGAAAGGGATCATCAATATTCAGAGGCGACTTCCCGGGCCT
>CAZWME010000193.1:2138-7831 GCA_964634515.1 uncultured Pirellulales bacterium
CCGGGCCTAATCAATGTTCTGATGATGCTTTTCAAACTCATAAGTCAAGCTATTGTTCTTTTAGGAATTCTCTCAGATCCTATGATCAATTAGGTTTTTCACATAAAGAACTGGGGGGTTTTTAAGGATATTGTCATAAAAATGTAAAGTAACGAACAAGCCGGCAGCTCTTTTTAGCTGTTGGATAATACATTGGTCGGACAAGAAAAGCAAGGTATAACTTACTGACAATAATATCCATGGACCTTACGCCGATTTATATACTCGGTTTTCACTTTTTCTATATTTCCTCACACTGGTCGAAGTAAACGTTATCAGGTTTGACATTGTCAACGGCTTGAAGGTATTGTTGGCTGTTTTTATATGAAGCTGTTATTGAGAAGATGAATGTATCATTATCCATCGAAAAGAAGTTATTTGGTTGCCAACAGTCTATAGTATTTTTGACCTTCGGCAATTTGCTTTACGCTGGAAAATCTGTCTTGAAGGATGGCTATGTTTTCTGTTTTTATGCGCAGATCCAGTATGAGCGTTCCGTTCTCATTTAACAATTCATAAACGTCATCCAAGTATTGTGAGAGCGGATAGTGAAAGCCCCAGGAGATAAGTGAAATAACCAGGTCAAAAGAACGGTCGATCGAGATTTTGTTATTGGATGGGACTTCGATAAGATATATTTTTGATTCGTGGATTCCATTTAATCTCAAGAAGCTTTTTGCCAGGATTAATGAGTTGTAAAAAGCGTTTTTTTCCTTATAGCCATAAAATACTTTCCGGTTGATTTCGGTTTTATCGAAAAGAAAATAATCAATGTTTGTATCGGATTGGTAATGTTGGAACAAAATGATGTCGATGCCGGCCATGCCACAGCCGATGTCCAGTATGTTTTTACAGGTTTGAGGGAGATGATCCTTAATGGTTTCATATTCAACCGACATATCTTCGCAGTAAAGTCGTTTAATGGCATCACGGCGAAAATATGCTTCCGTGTTGACAAAAGTGTTATATAAGAAAATCGGGCTTAGTTTTTTTAATTTACGATAGAACCAGTTGTGTGGGAATTTTAAATAGCTTGTTCGTTGAAAGAGGATATATTTTATAGCCTCATCAGGTATGTTAAGTATCGTTTTCATCTTATCGTTAATCGTAACTGCCATTAAATTAATTTGCAAGTCATAAGGTTTTAGGTTATCCTTAAGATTATTGGACCTTATCTATATTGATTGAGAATACGTTTCTTGCATTATCATGGATGATATATGATAGCAATCAAATCAGAAGCCAAGCTAAAAAAATATAAGCAAGATGCAGTCAACTTAATTATTCTTCTTTTGATAGCTTTGCTGCTTGGAGTTTACTTAATTTCCACAACCGTTCTAATTACCCAGGATGGTGTTTTTTATATTAAGCAGGCCCAGAAATTATCGATTGATCCAAGCAGTGTTATCATATCACACCCGCCGGGCTATCCTTTTCTTATTTTTATAGCCCTTAAATTCGTTGGCTTATTCAATGGCAGTCCATCGGTACAAACTTTAGTATACACTGCCCAAAGTACAACTTTGTTATGTAGACTGCTTGCGATTATACCTTTATATTTTATCGGTAAACTTTTTGTTGGTCCTCGCAACAGCTTTTGGGCTTTGCTGATTCTGATCATACTACCTTACCCGGCAAAGTTCGGAAGTGATGTGTTGAGAGATTGGCCTCACATTTTATTTTTGGCGTTGGGTTTTCTGTTTTTGCTTTGGGGTGCACAACAAGGCAAATTGTGGTTTTTTGGTATAACCGGTCTGGTTGCAGGGCTTGGATATGCAATTCGGCCTGAATGTACTCAATTGATACTATATGGTATTGTGTGGCTATTTATACAGTTACTGAATCCAAACCGTAATATAAGCAGAGCCAAGCTAACCTGTGCTTTTTTCATTCTTCTGATTGGATCTGTTCTTCCAATGGCCCCTTATGTGAGAGAAAGAGGGAGAATTGCCCCTGTAAAATTGAAACAACTGTTCGATTCCCCTAAAGCGTATACCGAATATTTTTCCAAGGCACAACCGGAACAAGAAGTAAACATTGACAGTCACAACCGTATATATAGCATTGTGGGCTTACTCGGCGACATAATAAAAGCTATCGGCAGACTCATTGGAGAAATTAGTGACAATTTGATGTACTTTTTTCTACCGGCACTGTTGATTGGTTTTTATTACCGTTTCGGTAAACAATCCAAGGCAACGGCTGTAGAGAAGTTTTTTGTTCCTGTTTTGATAGTGTTCAACATGATTATGCTGATTCTACTTCGTCTTAGCTATGGATATATAAGCAGAAGACATTGTTTGCCGCTGGTTGTGTTCTCAATTTTCTACGTACCTATAGGTTTACAAATATTTGCCGAATGGCTCAGCAACAGGTTTTCAAAAGGCTGTTTAGAGAATAATCCGAAACCACAGTTATTTTTTTTTATTCTGGCGGCAGTTGGTGTCACTATTTGTTTTCCTAAATTAGTAAGACCTCTGCGTATAGAAAAGAAAGGTTACAGAGATGCTGCGAAATGGCTAAAGGAGAACACTGCTGAAGAAGACTTGATTGCGGTACCGGACCATCGAATAGGTTTTTATGCGGAACGAGAGGGACTTGAGTATGAGATTTGGGAAGTTACTCAGCGAGTCAAATACATTGTAAAAATCATTAAGGCTGAGGATGAAGGGCTAAATATTCCAAAAGATATACATATTCAAGAGGTATACTCTTTATGGTTGGACAAGAGGGAACATAAACGTAAGCTTGTAATTTATAAGATAATGTGATCTGGAACTGGTAATGCTAAAAAGCCTCGTCCTGATAAATTTGATAGTAGCTTGTTTTCACCATCCCTTTTTTGATAATACAATAGGAATAGTCTTTATAAGGATATATAGATTCAATAATAAAGACCTTCGTTGAATATACAGATAATCATATTTTATTTTATGCCGGGGTTTCAAATCGTAGAAGCTTCGAATCTGAGCAAGTCCCGTCAGCCCTGGTTTTACGGCCAATCTCAATTCATGCAAAGCTTTGTGTTGCTTTACAAAGTGTAGTCGTTCCGGCCTGGGCCCAACTAGGCTCATGTCTCCCCGTAGTACATTAAGTAACTGAGGAAGCTCATCCAATCGTGTTGTTCGTAAGATCTTTCCCACTTTCGTAACACGTGGGTCATCTCGGCTTGCCAAGACAGGGCCAAGTTCCTTCTCCGCATCTTTCACCATAGTCCTAAATTTGTACAAGGTAAAGATTTTGCCGTCTTTGCCTACTCTTTGTTGCTTGTAAAAAAGCGGCCCGGGAGATGAAATCTTGATTAGTAGAGAAATCAAGGTAATCACGGGTATAGAAATGAGCAAGATAAGGATGCTGCCTACTGTATCAAGACTTCTCATTAAGAATTCCTGCATATCCTGCTTTTCCCCGATGGAAGTGGCGAGAAAGTGGAACGAATTCTCACCATTAATTCTCCCGGACAAAAGCTTCACGTAAATAGAAGGCTTAAAAACAACATCTATTTTTAACTTTTGTATAAGATAGATCAAAAGGTTTAGGTCCTTTTCGTTTCGGATTCTCTCGCAAATAATAACTTCATCAACATCCGTGTGTTTTAACAACTGCCCAATCTCTTCGCTTCTGCATCTTTTTACGATAGCCTTTTTCTCGACAATGTCGTTTATGTCGTCTTGGCCGATAACTAAGACCTTTTTTTTGATTTTTTTCTTGGCTTTTAAGATATACTGGTTCAGCTTATAAATCAGAAGGAGATTTATGAAAAATGAAAGGATAAAAACACTCGTCGGGAAAGCGCCCCATCTGGTTCTGAATACATAAACAAAAGCTATACTAAGAAAATTTCCCAAAAATAGCCCTAAAAAAACTCTTTTAAATAAGTCCCAAGAAGATCTAAACCTGCTCTTGTAAACCTTGAAAAAAGATAACACAAATAAATATATTAACGTCAGGAATATACAACTGCTTCTGAAAGCAGAAAAGCAAGGATTTGGGATATTTTCACCATATCTAATTCGAAAAGAGATAAGAAAACCAAGATTTATGAGAACTGCATTCGCTATAAACAAAAATATTCTTGTGGTCATATTCGACTCAAAGTGAGTAATGTTTTTTTTCAATTATCTTTGTCAAACACAAGACATTAGTCTCTGTTCACAATTTCTTTGAGTTTAGAAGTCGATTTGCCAAGAGACTCGGTTAAAACGACCATGATTTTAGTATAGATAATTCATACGGCTTCTACTATTCGTTTAATTAAATGGAAATAGAGTCATATACAAAAAACTATCTTTTTGATCCAACCTTAGTGAAGAATAACAAACTTTTCCATGAACAGAGTGCTTTTAGGAAAATCCCTGTATAAATAATAGAATTTGTGATTATTGAGTGGCGTTTTGCAAAATGCTTTTTGTGAAACAAGTACATTGCACGATAAAATTCCAAAGTGGCTTTTCTACTATTAAACTTGCTACATTCACCTTTATAGTGGATTATCTCAGCATGTGGATAATACATCACTGACCACCCCGCTTTTTTAGCTCTAAAACACAAATCCAATTCTTCCCCATACATAAAGAAATCCTCATCCAAGATTCCAATTTCATTAATAACATTTTTTCTAATCATTAAGAAAGCACCTGAGACGGCATCAACTTCGTTAGGTTTGTTTGGATTCAAGTATGTTAAATTATACTTTGCCATAGCCTTGCTTTTGGGGAACAATAAGCTTAATCCTGTAAGTCGCCAAAAGGCAATTTTTGGGGTTGGAATGCTTCTTCTAGATGCGAGCTGTAAAGTGCCATCTTTATTCAGGACTTTACATCCAGATATGCCAATTTTAGAGTTTTCTTCCATGAATTTTACTGTCTTTCCAATAGCATTCTGTTTAATAAGAGTATCAGGATTTAACATAAGAATGTAATCAGTGTTAGTATTTAACATTGCTATGTTATTTGCTTTTGCAAAACCAACGTTTCTTGTGTTTTCAATTATATTAACATCGGGAAAATTGTTTTTAATTGTGTTTATGCTGTTGTCGAAAGAATTGTTATCAACGACCCAAATATCAAAAGACAGGCCTTTTGTTTCTTTATAAATAGATTCGATACAGTTCCTTAAGAAATCACCTGCGTTATAGTTTACAATTATTATTGATAGCATAGGTCTGTTTTTTTACCGCCAGTTTAGATATTTTTTTAAGTCCCCAAATACGGTACGAGGTTGTTTTGTGTAAAGAGGAATTCTATAAATAGCTCGTTTCAATATTTTTTTGAAGTTTTTATTGTAACGGTGAAATTGTTTCTTAATTTCTTTTTCAAGAATACTGAATTTTTCCGCTTCGATTATATCTATTTGTTGAGCAGGTTCAATTTTATAATAATTGTTCGGTAATGTTGTATAAAATTCATCTAAAGTCATATCTGGTTGTACAAGTCCTTTTTCAGCCGCTTCATTGAACATTGAAGTGCCAGGGTACGGTTCATAGACACCAATTGATGCGAAATCAGGTGCGATTTCATACATCAATTCCAGAGTTTTATTTACGTCTTCAATAGTTTCGTCAGGAACTCCCATCAAAAAGTAACCTGTCCAATAGATGCCGATTTTTTTAAATAGTTCTGCAGCACTTCTGATTTGCTCAAGAGTTATGCCTT
>CAZWME010000194.1:0-5087 GCA_964634515.1 uncultured Pirellulales bacterium
TCACGTCCGGTTCTCGGAGAGGCTGAGGGTGAAATTACCTCGGCCTACTCAGCCCTGAACAATCAGGGTAATTTTTGGGTTTTGAAAAAGGTAATTTATTTATCTGAATCTATGAGCTTTTTGAAACGGGGGTGGTTGCGTAAGGGTTCCCAAGCCGGGTCGATTTTAAGTAAAGGAATTGATAATGGTCCGGGTATGGACAATAAATACTCGATTTGATCGAGGGCCTTGTCATATTTACCAACCATTGTATAAATTCGGGCTAAGTTCAGAACTCGCTGGGGACCAGCTACTGCATCTACTATTGACGGTTTCTTTACTGCCTCCTCTCCTGCATGAATCGCTTTGTCTTTGAGCCCCAGGCCTGCATAAGCTACCCCGAGGATGCTTTGGTAATTACTACTATTTAGTTTCTCCGCAATTTTCCTTTCGAGAAGGATTCGGGCCTTATCATAATGTTCCTTAGCAAGATTGTCTTTCTTCCAATACTCGTAGATACGTGCTTTTCGCAGAGCATTGGGATAAATGCCAGGCCAGTTAATTACAGTTTCTGAAGAGAGCCTGTCCAATGCCGCCTTGTAGTTACCCTCATACACGTCAATTTTAACCTGTGTATTCATAATTTCAGAATCCTCTGCAACATTTGGATATTGTGAAAATTCCTTCAGAACAGCCCTGGCCTTCATAGTGTCCCCCTGGCGTAAATATAAACACATTTTGCCATTATAGTTCCTCGCACTGTCCGGAGCGAGCGAGATGGCTTGATTATAGAAGGATTCTGCTTTATCATATCTGTTCAACAGTTCATAGATCACCGCGATGTGAAATGGGTAAGAGTAGTGTCTTGGACCAAACTCGTAAGCTCTCTCAAGGTACTCCAATGCTTTTTCGAAATTGCCTTGCCGTTTATAAACCCAACCTGTCCAGGACAAGGCTTCGTCGTCATAAGGCCGGCTCTTTAAAACAATAGCAAGCTCTTTAAGCGCACGTTCGTAATCCCGCTGGCCTTGGTAGTAATAACGTCCCCAGGCCAGATGTACTTCTGGAAGGTGGGGATCAAGCCTTTTTGCGGCTTGGGCATGTTCCTTTGCCTCTTCAATGTCCTCTGATTTGCTGCTATGAATCCAATACAGTGAAGTATAAGCACATGAAAGCTGGGTGTAGGCTAACGTGAACTGCGGGTCAAGCCTGATCGCGTCTTTCCACATTCCGATAGCTATCTTGAGATTAATTTCGGTAGAATCACGGCTCAAATACTCATTACCCCGCAAGTAGTAGTTCCACGCTTCCATGTTTTTAGTAGGTATGGATTCTAGTGCTACTTTTTCTTCTTCGAGCAGTGTAATGTCCAATACCTGCGCCACTTGCTTAGTTACCTCAGCTTGCAAGTTGAAAATATCGCTCATGTTGCTATTGTACACATCCGCCCAGATATGCATATCATTGGAAGCTTTGATGAGTTGTGGCCTTATTCTAATCGGGCTGTTTGGATCTGATGATGTCTCCCGCTGAATCGTACCTTCAAGGATATAATCAATCCCTAACTCTTCCGCTATCTGATGGGAATTTTTTTTGCTTTTCTTATACTGAATTGCGCTCTGACGTGAAATGACTCCCAAGTTATGAATACCCGCTAAGCGAGCTGTAATTTCATCAGTAATACCGTCGGCAAAATAATCATCATTGGAAGGCCCGAGATTCTCAAACGGCAGGACTACAAGCCGTATTAATTTTGAAGAAGGTTGAGTTACCTTTTGTGGAATAAATTTCAAAGCAATAACGAATAGAATGATACCAATAGCAACAGCGCCAATTATCATCGCTATCCTTCGTAACTTCGAAGCCTGTGCAATCAGAGGTTTGCTTAGAGTTTCGCTGATTTCAATGGCCGCAGCTGCTATGTCTCCAAGACGCTTGTCCGGATCCTTCTCCAAACAGCTTTGCAGTAGTACACGTATGTTTTCAGGAGTTTCTTTCGGCAGCAGCTCCCAGTCGGGCTGACGTTCTATAATGCGTGCCAGTGTATCTGTAGCAGTCTCACCTTCAAATGGAAATTTGCCTGTTAGCATTTGATACATAATGCATCCAAACGACCAGATGTCTGTGCGGTGGTCTGTGGGTTTGCCTCGGGCCTGTTCAGGAGACATATAGGCAGGAGTGCCTATTACTCGGCCGGGCTCAGTGGCAGTAATGTCATTTTTTTTGTCTTCATTTATGGGCGGCTTGGCCAGGCCAAAGTCCAAAACCTTGACTCTGCCATCGGGAATTATTTTGATATTACTTGGTTTAAGATCCCGATGGACGATGCCCTTTTTGTGAACCGCGGAGACAGCTTGGGAGATTTGCCGGCCGATTGAAAGGGCTTCTTTCATTTTGAGCGGCTCGTGAGCTATGCGTTCGGCGAGTGTTTCGCCGGGGACATATTCGAGAACCAAATAGCCGGCATCCTCCTCCTGCTCGATGATATCGTGGATGACAGCTATATTCGGGTGATTCAACGAGGCCAATATTTCGGCTTCGCGTCTGAAGCGCGTCCGTGAATTTGAGTCGCCTGCAAGTTTAGCAGGGATACTTTTGATGGCAACGGAGCGTTTTAGCTTAGAGTCACGAGCCAGATAGACTACTCCCATCCCACCGCGGCCAATGATCTCAGAAATTTCAAAACTGCCGACTTTTTCGCCAACAAGATTCTGATCAGCCGCTGTATCTTCAAAGTCACTCTCATCGGGCTTTACAAGAGAAGCAAATAAGGTATCGATTTTCCGCAGCTTTCGTAATCTTTTTCTGACCTGATGCTTGAAGTCAGGATATTTCTTAACAAATTCATCGATAACAGGCTCTTGGCCCTGCAACTGTGCATCGACAAATTGCTCTACAGCTTCTTCAAGAAATTTATTTTGATTGTCATGAGGCTCTTCGGCCATCAGTCACTCTCAAATACACTGGTCAGCGACGCCATCGCACGAGAAACAAGCTTTCGCACCGCCTCGTCGCTTTTGCCAATTCTTCCCGATATTTCTTTATACGAAAGTCCCTCGATTTTAGTAAGAACAATAACTTCTCGATATTCAGGTTTTAAGATATCTATTGCTTTTTCGAGCTTCTCCAATTCTTCCTTTCTGGACATGATTACACTCGGTGTCGTGACATCAATGGCTCCGGGAGTCCTGACAAATTCGCCGGTGGCAGTTGGCCCATTGTTGTCAAGACGAGCCTCTTTGCGAATATCGCGTTTATCCGCGTGCAATTTGTCTAAATTGTCTCTAAGCCTGTTTTCAGCTATTGTTGATAACCATCGGAGGAAATCCCCCTCGTTCTTATATGTGAAATTTTCCAGGCCCCCCAGGGCTGATAGAAGTGCATCCTGAGCCAGATCCATGGATTCCAGCTTAGAACGAAGCTCTCCACCCATACGAAGCCGCATTATCCAATGCACACGTGCCCCGTAAACACTCCATAGTTGGTTTAAGGCAGACTCGTCGCCATCCTTGGCCAGAGCGACCAACTGCCGGGTTTTGTCGGTGAGACTATCTCTCAATTACTTCTAACCTCCTAAAATTAAAAGCCATATAAATTTTACCAATTTTCGAAAAATATTTCAATAAAAAGCGTCCGCTTTCGGTCGTTTTTCCGCTTATTCATAAGAGCATACAAATAAGACCTTAAAGTGACGTAAAAGAAAGTAAATAGAAACCAGAATAATTAAGGAGACCAGAAATGAACATTAAAGTAAATCTAAAAATGTGTGTAATGATAATGTTAATCCTCTTAATCTATATGATTGGGACTGCAAACGCAGATTACACATTTGGCACTCCCATGAATCTCGGAGCACCAGTCAACAGTTCGGGTGGTGAAGGTTCACCCAGCATATCATTTGACGGTCTTTCCCTCTACTTTACCTCGCTCCGTTCTGGTGGGCAGGGTGTGGCCGACATATGGGTTACGACACGGGCGACCATCTCCGACCTATGGGGAGAGCCGATGAATCTTGGGCCGGCGGTAAACAGTTCGGCCTGGGACGGCGAGCAGAGCATATCAAGTGATGGATTGTCACTTTATTTCGGCTCTCAGCGGCCTGGGGGCCATGGCATGGCCGACATATGGGTCACAACACGGGCGACCATTTCCGATCCATGGGGGGAGGCGGTGAATCTTGGGCCGATGATCAACACCCCGGCTGATGATGTTGATGTCTGTATCTCAGCCGATGGCCTGTCGCTCTATATTGATTCTTTTCGAGAAGGGGGTCAGGGTAGTACCGATACGTGGGTGACGACACGAGAAAAGATATCGGATCCGTGGCCAGAACCAGTGAATCTCGGATCGATCATCAACACGGAGGCAAGTGACGGAGCGCCTGGTATTTCATCTGACGGCCGGGTGCTCTTCTTCAGTGATTTTTTTGCCAACCGCCCCGGCGGGCTGGGTGAGGCGGACATATGGTTGACGACGCGTGTATCGATAAATGATACTTGGACAGAACCGATGAATCTTGGGCCGACAGTCAACAGTTCTTCCGTCGACGCACACCCGAATATCTCGGCCGATGGTTCGACTCTCTATTTCGCCTCCAGACGTCCAGGAGGTAGCGGACTCTCCGACCTATGGCAAGTGTCAATTGATCCAGTAGTCGACCTCAACACCGACGGTATCGTTGATTCTGCCGACATGAGCATCATCGTTGATAACTGGGGCACTGACGAGCCGCTTTGTGATATCGGCCCGATGCCCTGGGGCGATGGCATTGTCGATGTCCAGGACCTCATCATTCTTGCTGAACATTTATTTGAGGAAGTTACACCAGTTGAGAAAATTGTCAATTGAATGCAGAAAAAAGCTTGATGCTCATAATAACTAAAGAGCTGTCAGCTTGAAAGTTGTCAGCTCTTTTTTTAATCCAAAAAGAACAACCTGATTTATACATTTCATTCTTAACGTTTGAGGTTTATGAAAGAGGTGATATTTCTAAGAATTCTGATTTTTTTTACATCTCAACGTGAAGCCATCTTTCATATAAATACTTGAAACGTCACCACATTTCTGATAGAATACTGTGTCTGTAAGGAAATCCTAACTTCCACAGG
>CAZWME010000194.1:5097-6021 GCA_964634515.1 uncultured Pirellulales bacterium
CTGCACCTTCTGGTCTTATCACAACGATTCAGAAGACCGGAGATGGCTAATAGCTGTTCTTGAGAATAACTATGACCGATGTCACACGCATTCTGAACGCAATTGAGCAGGGAGACACACATACTACAGACGACTTACTTCCATTGATATATGAGGAGCTACGTCTTCTTGCTGCTCAGAAACTCTCGCAAGAACGGCCTGGCCAGACGCTCCAGGCGACCGCCTTGGTTCATGAGGTCTATATCCGGTTGGTTGGAGAAGATGACCGGAATTGGGACAGTCGCGGTCATTTTTTTGCAGCTGCTGCAGAGGCGATGCGGCGGATTCTTGTGGACAACGCACGCCATAAGCAAAGCATCAGGCATGGAGGACACTGTCAGAAAGCTAGTTTGGACGAAGCGTTCTTGGCTATTGAAGATCCCAAAGATGATCTTCTTGCTCTAAATGAAGCTATCGATAAGCTTGCCAATGAAGATCAAAAACTTGCTGAGCTGATCAAACTGCGCTATTTCGCGGGTTTGACACTTGACCATATCGCCACAATCATGGAGATTGGTCGGCGAACAGCTGACAGATATTGGGCCTTGGGGCGTGCTTGGCTTTATCAGGAAATAACAAAGGAAGATAATACATAAGAGTTTTCTGTTTTAGATCGGGAATATACTGAATGGATAGGACGGACAGCCAGCTATAACTTCTATAATTATGAACAGCCACATCGAGGTTTAGCTGGAGTTTAACCAGAAACACCCTCTCAGTAAGGATTATTTTAAAAAATGCTGTTTTTTTTGGCGCACTATGTCTAAGGATTACGCATTATAATATGAAAGGAAACTGAAATATTGAGTTAAGTGATGAGTGATCTACAACGCATCAAAACTATTTTCTCAGGATTGCATTTCTTTGCAAACTCTACAAGTTCAC
>CAZWME010000194.1:6031-7805 GCA_964634515.1 uncultured Pirellulales bacterium
GAATGGCCCTGATCGAGAAGCCTACCTGAACGAAATTTGTAAGAACGATCTTGAGCTAAAGGCAAAGGTCGAGGCATTGCTTAAAGCTCACGAAGGGGCAGGCGATTTTCTTGATGCCCCGATCTTCGAACCAGCTATTATGTTAAACGAATCACCTGTGATGGAAGAGCCTGGCACAATCATCGGTCGCTATAAGTTGCTGGAAAAAATCGGTGAAGGCGGCATGGCCATTGTCTATATGGCCGAGCAGACCGAGCCGATTCACCGGAAAGTCGCATTGAAAATCATCAAATTAGGCATGGACACCAAATCTGTCATTGCACGATTCGAGGCCGAACGCCAGGCCCTTGCTATGATGGATCATCCTAATATCGCTAAAGTCCTCGATGCCGGAGCGACAGAGACGGGCCGTCCATATTTCGTTATGGAACTGGTCACAGGCGTTTCTATCACCGAATACTGCGATAAAAACAATCTGAGCACCAAGCAGCGGCTGGAGCTGTTCATCCAGGTCTGCAATGCCGTCCAACACGCACACCAGAAGGGCATCATTCACAGAGACATCAAACCCACCAACGTGATGGTCACACGGCATGAAGGCACATCTGTTCCCAAAGTCATCGATTTCGGTATTGCCAAAGCCACAAACCAGCGGCTGACGGAAAAAACAATGTTCACCCGCTATGCCCACATCATCGGCACACCTGCCTATATGAGTCCGGAACAAGCCGACCTGGGTGACCTGGATGTCGATACTCGCTCTGACATCTACTCGCTTGGTGTCCTGCTCTACGAATTGCTCACGGGCACTACACCATTCGGCGAAGAGGAACTGCGCAAAGCTGGCTACATCGAAATGCAGCGAGTCATCCGTGAACAGGAGCCTGCTAAACCATCAACCAAGCTGACTACTCTTTGTGAAACACTTATCGACATAGCCAGGCAACGCGGCTGCACACCTGATCTGCTTAGGAAAGCAATTCGTGGCGATTTGGACTTGATAGTTATGAAAAGTCTGGAAAAAGTAAGAGACAAGCGCTATGATACAGTCTCTACCCTGGCGATGGACGTTCAGCGGCATCTAAAGGATGAACCTATCCTTGCACGAACACCAAGTACTCTTTATCTCCTGCAGAAGTTTCTACGCAGACACTACCGTATTGCTATTTCTGCTGTAGTAGCATTAATTTTGATGGGTACAATAATCGTGATGTCTTTAATGTGGACTCGTGAGCGTATTCGATTCGCGGTTATTGAGGCCACCAAACACCAAAGTATTTTCACTCAGGCCAACACATTTGTCGAGAATAATGACCTCAAGCGGGCCATTAAGAGCCTCGAGACGATTGTTAATAGTAAGTATGTAGGTATTGAAGCGGTCACTCTATATGATAATATTCTAAGCGACATTCAGGAACAGGTGCGTTTTTACACGAAAAACATCAACAGTGATCCTGATGATGCAAATAATTACCTTAAACGCGCGCAATATTTTCATTGCTTAAATGACAAAGAAGCAGTCCTTGCTGATATGAAACAGTATCTATCCGTCTTGTATCCAGCAACAGGGACGGATTCAAATTACCGCCGTCTTCATGATTTCCTTACTAATATATGGGTAAGTATCCCTAAGAACCTCGGGCCAAATATCAATACGTCCTTCAGTGAATGGTCGCCATGCATATCAAGAACTGACGGCCTGTCGTTATTGTTCGTCTCTAACAGAACAACCAAATTTCAGGATAGTGAGCTATGGATTGCGAAACGAGTGTCA
>CAZWME010000195.1:0-7722 GCA_964634515.1 uncultured Pirellulales bacterium
AGGGGAACAAGGTCCTGATATATCAATTCTTAAAACCGCCCTCTCTTGATATTGGAGAGCGCTTTGCACTGGAATTGGGTGCCGTCAGAATCAGGGTTGAAGCTATCGATATGCCCTGGGATATGTCTGAATCTCTAAAAAACGAACAAGCTGTTGCTCGGATGCAGACCGCAATCAGTGAAGCCCTTGAAAGAATTGCTCAAACTGCGGAAAAAAGGTTTTACGATGTCCTTATACTTGACGAGATTGTGTTTTGCCTTTCAAAAGGTCTGGCCGGATTGGAAGATATTAAAAGTATTATTGACAGAAAAGACCCTGCCGTTGAGATTATTTTGACCGGCAGAGGTGCGACCGGCGAATTGATAGAGATGGCGGATTTAGTAACGGAAATGAAAAAAATCAAGCATCCGTTTGATAAAGGCCTGCCTGCCAGACGCGGCATCGAATTTTAAGCATGGTTTTGAGGATTAGAAAACAACAAAAACGTAAACGGGAGCTTTGAGTATGCAAAGTGTTGCAGCAATTATTTGTGCCGCCGGAGCGAGCAGCAGATTCGGTGGAAAAAGAAAGAAGGCATTTGTCGATGTGGCCGGCAGGGCGGTTTTTCTCAGAAGCGTCGAGATTTTCGCCAACCGGGATGATGTAAAACAGATTCTGTTAGGCATTTCACCCGAAGATGAAGAGCTGGTAAATATCAAGTGGGGGCCTAATCTGAAGTTTTTCGATACGACAATCTTCCTGGGTGGTGATGAGCGTTTTGATACCGTCAATAAGGGCATCGAGCTTGTCAAAGATGATATCGAGCTTATTGCTGTTCATGATGCCTGTCGATGTTGTGTTACGGCAGAATTGATTGACGAAGTTATTGCCGCTGCCGCTGAAAAAGGTGCTGCCATACCGGCCTGCCCGGTAACAGCAACTATAAAAGAGGTACAGGATAGCACGATAATCAGGACCGTTGATAGAGAGAATCTCTACGAAGCCCAAACCCCACAGGTCGTTGCGGTCGAACTGCTCAAAAGGGCATATGAAAATCTGAAGAATCTGGACCAAAGCAAAATCAGCGATGACGCACAATTAATCGAAGCGTTGGGTGATAAGGTAACGATTGTGGGAGTGGACTCTTCTAATATTAAAATTACACGCCAAAGTGATATTGCAATAGCCGAAGCCATATTAAAGTCCCGGCCCAAGCTTATGCCGAAAGGTCCTGCAGGGCCTTACATTGAGGCTCAATGGTGACATTTTAATACGCTGGAATGAAATTCAAAGGAAATAAAGTACATATTCATTAAAAAGGAGACTCAAAGATGAGAACAGTAATTTTTTGGAAAGCAGCTATTGCATTAATGCTTCTACTAATCGCGACGGCCGGATGTAACGCATTGAATGAGGTAGTCGGTGGAAAGAAAGTGCCGTTGTTGTTCGAAGCTGATTTCGAGGATAATGGAATTGGTGACTGGAAGGCTACCGATCCGACCGCGTGGAAAATCGAACCTGGAAACGACGGCAAGGTGCTGGCCCTGCACAAACAGAGCGAATATGAACCGCAAGTCCGCTCACCTTTCAATATAAATCTTGTTCGGAATGTGGTTGTTGGCAGCTTTATACTTGAGTTAAAGATGCGTTCTACCACAAAGGATTACGGCCATCGGGATATGTGCCTGATTTTCGGACACCAGGACCCGACACATTTTTATTATGTGCACATCGCCAATCAATCCGATGCTCATGCGAACTCTATATTTATTGTTGATGCCGAACCTCGAGTTTCTATTGCGGAAACACGGACCGAAGGAACAAAGTGGGATGACGATTGGCATACTGTGCGATTGGTGCGCGACGCTGAAAAAGGCACAATTGAAGTCTTCTTCGATGACAGGCCGGAGCCGATAATGACCGCTGTGAACGAGCGTTTTGACTGGGGCGGCATCGGTGTTGGCTCATTTGACGACACCGGCCAATTTGATGACATTCGACTCTGGGGTATTGAGAAGTAACATCCACCTGCTCTCAGGTAAAGTGGTCAGATATCAGCTTGAGAAAAACCGCTGTCTCTGTTAGACTATTGCCTGCGTAAAAAATATTTATCGGAAAGAAAAAATGAAAATCAATTAATTTGAGGTAACAGATGAATGTACTGTTAGTTGGCAGCGGTGGACGTGAGCATGCGATTGCCTGGAAATTAGCTCAATCGAAAGACTTAACCAGGCTTTACATAGCAACGGGAAATCCGGGTACTGCACAATGTGGTGAAAATATTCCTATCAGTGCTGATAATACCGACGAGCTTTTGGACTTTTCGCGTCAGAATGATATTTCTCTTGTGGTGGTTGGCCCGGAGGACCCTCTTGCCGCGGGTCTTGTCGATAAGTTTGAAGCTGCCGGTATAAAGGCCTTCGGCCCAAGCGGAGGTGCCGCACAGCTCGAAGCGGATAAAGCGTTTGCAAAGCAGCTTATGCGCTCCAGTTCCATCTCTACGGCTGAGGGCAGATGCTTCGATAGATTCAGCGATGCCAAGGCATATATCGCGAGCAGGGATGAATCGGTTGTGGTAAAGGCTGCTGGTCTTGCCAAGGGCAAAGGGGTTTTTGTCTGTGATGACCCTGCAGATGGAATCCTGGTAGCCGAAAAAATAATGTGTGACGAAATTTTCGGAGCCGCAGGCAGCAAGGTCATCGTCGAAGACAAACTGCTCGGAGAAGAGGCCTCGATACTTGCCTTTGTGGATGGGCGAAATATCTATGTTATGGAATCTTCGCAGGACCACAAGGCCATCGGCGACGGCGATACAGGCCCTAATACGGGAGGTATGGGGGCTTACAGTCCTGCGCCTGTAGTTACTGAGGAATTGATAAATCATATAACGCATGAAATTCTTGTGCCGATCGTTGATGGCATGAATCGAAACGGCACACCGTATAAGGGCGTGCTATACGCAGGAATTATGATTACCGGAGGCGGGCCGAGAGTCCTGGAATTTAACGTGAGATTCGGCGATCCTGAAACGCAGCCGATTCTTGCAAGGCTCAAAAGCGATCTGCTTCAAGTTCTTCTGGCTGTCTGTGACGGAACATTAGACCGGATTACCCTCGAATGGGACCGGCGACCCGCTGTTTGTGTAGTGATGGCTTCTGGTGGTTATCCCGGTGATTATGAAAAGGGCAAAAAAATAGTCGGCCTCGAAGATGCTCGGCAGATCGAAGATGTTATCGTATTCCAAGCAGGCACCAAAGATATAAACGGAGATATTGTTACAAACGGCGGAAGAGTCCTGGGCGTAACCGCCCTGGGAAATACAATCAAGGATGCAAAGGAAAGGGCATATAGAGGGGTGGAAAAAATAAAATTCGACGGTGCTTATTGCCGTCGGGATATCGCGGATAAAGCGATTAAAGGAAGTGGACATTGATTGTCGAATAGAGTTGGTAGTTGGAAGTTTATAGCTAAAGAACAAAGCACTGACAACTACGTATCCTGAAATATGTGTGTCCTCTATGGCCCGGATCAAAATTAAAAACCTGGAATCAAAAGGCGTAATACGATGGCTTGCGGAAGTCTTGATTCTGGCTGTTCTTCTTTGGCTTTTTTTCATCCTTGCAGGCCGGGCTTTGTGCCATATTGCACTGTCGCAGATTGCCGAGTTGACCAACACAAAGATAAAAACCGAATCTGTTGATTTTCACACGGATGGTTCGGTCCTCATTAAAGAGCTTGTCATCAGCCCTTACGAGAAGCGAAGTGATGATGATACATTACTTAAAGCCCAAACAGTATATGCACGCTTTAGTCTAAAGAGCTTATTTTTGCTGCGGCCGCGTCTGAAAGTTATTGATGTCAATGATTTTGCCTTCAACGCTCAATACGACCTGGACACGGGCTGGTGGAATTTATCGGCACTTACTATCAAGCCGCCGAAAGGAACCTCCGGCAAAATGCCGCGTATTCATCTCAAAGCGGGAACCTTGCAATACAGCAAGATTTCAAACGGACAGGTGAAAGTTGCTCTCTCAGTACCTCTTAATGCAACATTTAGGCTCGATGAGGAAACTCAAAAAGGCTATGGCTTTGAAATGACGACGGCCACATTCTTCCACGGTCATGGTCAAAGTCGCCTGGAAGGATTTTGGAAGCCGGGCTCTATTACGATTGCAGGAGGAATTTCGTCTGTGGATGTTCCTGAGCTCGAAATGGCCTGGATAATAGAAAAAAGCCTGGCTGCTGAACTGAAATATGACAGGGATAATGACTTCTCGCTGAAGCTACGAATAAAAGACCTGCATTCCAAACGCAGTCCGGCGCTGGACAAATTAGCATTGGTCGGGCCGGGATTTTTAGGCAAATCCAGCCCATTTACCGCGTTGCAAAAATTTTTCAACCGATACAAGCCTTATGGACGAATAGATATTGATCTTGACGCATCAGGCAATTTAAATCGACTTGGCGAAAACGCATTATCCGGTGAAGTTTATTGTAGGGATGTTGCTTTTTGCTACTTCAAATTCCCGTACACAGTAGAGCATTTGGCCGGGCGGATAGATTTTACGCACAATAGCGTGACTCTGAACAATCTGAAGGGCAAACACGGTGATGTTGAGCTTTGCTTTAATGGTTTGAGCCGGGATTTCGGACCGGATTGTGAGTACGAAATCGAGATTACGAGCGATAATATCGCCTTGGATAATGACTTGTATAGTGTACTGGACACAAAACAGAAAGAGTCCTGGTCTGCTTTTTCTCCGAATGGATTTGCGGCAATAGATTACCGGCTCAACCGGAGTTCACAAATGGACGAGGAAAGAAAATTAACTGTCGAACTACGTGGTGCCGGAGTTGTATATCGGCGTTTTCCTTATCCGTTAAAAAATCTTACAGGCCGGCTCTTTTTCGAACAAGACAATGTAATTTTTTCGGATGTGGTTTCGCAGGCCGGCGAGTGCAAAATAACCATAAATGGCGAAGTAGTAACCAATGCCGACAGTAACTCTGTATATAATGTGTCGGTCGATGTAAAAAATGTCCTCCTCGATTCAACACTCGAGGCTTCATTGCCGGACAGGCAAAGGAATTTGTACGATCAAATCCAACCCACGGGTCTGGCTGACGGCTTGATAGAGATTTCAGGTCGGGATTCCGAGCCTGCTGCTTTTATAGCCGACTTGTCTTTCAAAAAAGCTTCTTTGATATCCGACCGGTTTTCATCACCTGTATCTGATATATCGGCAAATGCCGTTTTTACACCTGACTCGATAACTATAACAGATTTCGACGGTTGGTATGGTGATGGTTCGGTTAAGATGGCCGGCAGTATATGGCCGGAACAGGAAAGACGGAAATCACGCTATCAGTTGTCACTGAATTTTGAGCAGATAATGTTAAACGATGATTTGTTTAGTTTCGTCCCTGCGCCGCTGAAAAAAATCGTTACTGAATTGAAACCACAGGGAAAACTTAATCTCGATGTCGATTTGAACAAAGAGAGCCCGGCAATCCCGCCCGATTACATCATAACTATGGATTGCCTGGGTGACAGCGCCGATTTCCCACAGCTTCCATATCCCCTTAAAGACATCACCGGTACCTTATCGATAACAAAAGACAGTATAAATCTTGAAAATATTGCCGCAACTTTAGATGATAATATTGCGGCGACAGAAGATAACTCAACTATCAAACTGAATGGTATAATAACCTTGGCTGATAATTCATTCAGTAGTGCCTTTTTTGAAAATATATCGGCTAAAGACATGTTCCTCGACGAATGCCTGGCTGCATTTTTGCCGAAACATATTCGCTCTTTATCTGACGGACTGGCGTCTTCAGGCCGATTTGATATGGATTTTAAGAATATGCAAATTTTGCCCGCGGATGATGGGCAAAAGTCCGTTGATTTCACTGGTGACATCACGTTCAAAAACTGTAGTTTCAAATTGTCTGATGCCGAAACCGAATTGGATGCGGTACTAAAAATAAAAGGATTATATAATACCGGCCAGGGCCTGAGTAATTGCCAGGCAACTTTTGATGGCGGTTCCCTCATGATTCAGGGCAAATCTTTCACGAATCTAAAGGCGGATATCTTTTATGACCCTGACTTGAGGTGCTGGTCAACCGAAGATTTAATCGCAGATTATTACGGTGGAAAATCAATAGGAAAATTTGAGTTAAAACAAACGGATGGAAAAGCTTTGGAGTATTTGCTGCAGGTTGTTTTTGACAATGTTGATTTGCAGCAGTTTCTCTCGGATACAAAGGGCAAAGAGATTGCAGAGAACCGATATACAAGCGGGAGAATGGACGGTTTATTGAGCGTTAATGCTCGTATTGGTGATAGTTCCTCACGCCTCGGTGTTTGCAAACTTACTATGAGAGATATGCAGGTCGGACAGCTTTCGCCCCTTGGTAAGCTTCTGCAGGTATTGAAGCTGAATGATTCGAAGGATTTTGCTTTTGACCAGATGTTCGTTGATTCTTATATCAGGCGCAATGATCTGCTTGTTAAGAAGCTCGACCTCTCAGGCCAGGCCGTAGCATTTTATGGATCAGGCCTGATGGATTTGGAAACAAGAAATGTGGATTTGGCTCTTACTGCCCGGGGCCGGCGACTTGCAACTGACGACCCTTCTGTTTGGCAGTCTCTTACAGAAGGTCTTGGCCGGGCAGTTATCAAAATGAAGGTAACCGGCGATTTTTACGATCCGGATGTTAAGACCGAAACCTTACCTGTCATTGGAGAAACTCTCAGAATACTCGGTAAAAAGCCGGATGCACGTTAATTCATCAGCCGCCTTAGTTCCATCGCTACAGTGATTGAGCTTTGTTAACGGGATCGTTGCGTACTAAACATTGGCTGTTATATCTGCGAATATGACGCTGGTCGTAGGATTATATCCGTTATGTTGGAAACAGTGTCCTTATAAGCAGGATTGGATCTGAGTTTCCTCCAGTCCGGATGGCTGCCGAATACCTTCCATCTTTTGTCACGGTCGGCCATGTCCTCAAAGACCAGCATATAGGTCAGATTCGGCATCAGCGGACCGATTAATGTCTCGCCGAAAAATACCGGCTGTAAACCTGTCTTTTTGAAAATCGCTATTTCGCCACCTTCGTTAAACATCTCGATTTTCTTCTTGGAGGTTTTGATGCTGTGACTTTCGTAGGTCCGAAGCTCGAAAATCCGTTTTTTCTTTTCCGGTACTTCCAGTTTTGGCATGTCCTTAAAAGCTATCATCAGCGAGCTTTCCATTCGTACAAAAGTCGGCTCAGATAACGGCGCATTGACAAAATCAGCACCTGCCTTCCGATATTCCTTGTCATCCATCAGCATTTGGGCGGAGTTCATCACGGTGTCCAAAGATTTGTGTACAAGCAAAACATAAAGCGTCGGATTGTTAGGCCCATACATCGCGCTGAAGACGCCGACTTTTCTGATTCCTATGCGGTTCATCCCAGGTATTCCTACATCACGCAGAAAATTTCCGAGAAGATTTTTTTTCGAACCAACGTGCAGACGATATTGTCTGAACTCTAAATATTCTTGTTTGCTCTCACCACCCTCTGCGGTTGCCGCCGAAAGACTCATACCTGTTATCCCGGCAAGGCTACCCGCTGTTAGAAATTCTCGTCTGTTCATTTCCAAGTTCTCCTTTCATAAAACTGCTCACAGTTATGATTTTAACTATCTTTACATCGTACAATAGTCAAAAATTTCAAATTAGTCAA
>CAZWME010000196.1:0-7699 GCA_964634515.1 uncultured Pirellulales bacterium
GTTCGGATTCCAGGCCGGTATCGCGAGACGGACGCCCGAACATTTCGAGAAACTGGCTGCTGATACTCCCATCCGCTAACTCTATGGACCTATTCTCTTCCGGAATAAAAGTAAAAGGTTCTGGAATCGGGCTTGAATAGCTTTCCTGTGTTCCGGAAATCCAGCCCAGCGCATCGACCAGCACTTCCGCTTCGAGCTGGCGCACCGGATAACACGCGAACATCGCCTCGGACTTGGGATGGTTGCTTCGCGGAATCGAGGACTGCTGATAAGTGCGGGAATTGAGAATCAAACTGTAAATATAACGCAGGTCATAGCCGGAATCCACTAATTCTTTCTCCAGATATTCCAGAAGCCTGGGATTAACGGCTGGATTATCAGGCCGGATGTCATCCGGTTCATGGATGATCCCCCGGCCCAGCAGCCACGCCCAGATACGATTCACGATATTCCGGGCAAACCACGGATTGCCCCAGTCTATCAACCAATCGGCAAAGACCACACGGGGGTCCTCGCCCGGTTTAATCTCAACAGCCACACCATCCGGAAAAACCGCTTTCAAAGCCTCCGTCGCTACCGGGTCTAAGTAAACGATTTCTTCTTTCCACTCGGCCGTACCCTTGTAAGCAACTCGCGAAAAGAATGCCTCCATTCCCGCTCGCTTGGCCTCGGGCCATTGATCCGGGCGAACACCCATAAAAGTCAGCGATACCGCCCCAGCGATGGCCGAAGGTTCCTTCCCCTGAATTGCCCGATAGAAATTAACCTGAGGCACACGAAAATTACTGCCGCTCGATGTCAACAACTCACGTACAAATTGATCATAGGGCTTGTTGTCCCGAAGGCAGTCATGAATCCAGCGATGATAGGCCTGAACCGCGTTGGGCCACAGATTAATCGGAAACTCCGCCTTCACTCGAAGCAGGTCACACCACTTCAGCGACCAATAGTCGGCAAACTCTTCCCGCTTCAGCAGTCTGTTAATCAGTGCTGCCCGCTTATGTGAACTGCGGCTCTCCAAAAAACTGCGAACGTCCCTCGGCTCCGGCAGCGAGCCGTTCACATCAAGATACACCCTACGGATAAACACCTCATCGGAACAAAGATTCGCCGGTTGGATGCCCTGTCTGCGCAAGACCGTCATAACCAGCCCATCGATCCGGCTGTTGTTTATCCCCGTGTACTCCATATTGGTTTCATATTGCCCGAAGAGCATCGGCTCCGGAGCCGCTCGTCGACGCTGCTCAGGACGTCGCCGGGAACGCCCCAAAACAGGGGCACACGCGATAAGCATCAGGAGCAAAACAACTGTGGAAATCTTTTTCGCTATTCGGGCCTTTTCCATAAACCAACACATCCAATACCAACGACAATTAAGCACTCATTGGCCTAACGGCCTATCATAACAGGATAACGTCCGGATTTCAACTGTTTCCCGCCCAAACTTCCAAAGAGTTTTCTCCTGATTTTGGGCCATTTGATTGATGAAGAAAATAGAAAAGTCTGATATTATAAAGTTTTAGACCTAAAAAATGCCGGATAACTTAGGAGATATTGAAAGTGCCGTCCAAAATACTGATAGAAGTTTGTTGTGGTTCGGTAGATGATGCCATCGAAGCCGCCAAAGGCTCCGCGGACCGAATAGAACTTAATTCTTCACTCTTCATCGGAGGTCTCACGCCGTCACTCGGCTCAATAATTGAGACTAAAAGAAGATTGAACATTCCCGTAATGGTCATGATTCGCCCCAGAGCTGGCGGTTTTTGCTATACGCAGGCGGAAATGGCGGTAATGCTCAGCGATGCTAAATTGGCCCTTGAACATGGTGCTGACGGTCTGGTCTTCGGAATACTCACCCCGGACGGCTCCATCGATACGGAGCGTTGCCTGCAAATCCTCGAACTCACTCACGGCCGCCAAACCGTATTTCATCGGGCCTTCGACGTTACCCCCGACCCATTGAAAGCACTTGACCAACTGATAGCCCTTGGCTTCACACGCGTCCTCACAAGCGGCCAGCAAAGGTCCGTCACCGAAGGAATTGAGCTTATCAAAAAACTCATAAACCACGCCTCCGATCAAATAGAAATCTTACCGGGCGGAGGAATCAGGCCTCATAATGTCCGCACAATCATCGAACAGACAGGTACAAACCAGGTCCATCTCTCGGCATTTGGCCAACAGCTCGATAAATCAACGCTCCACCGCCCCCACATAACCTTCGGCGGCGCCCTCCACCCCCCGGAAGACCGATACGACCTCATCGACAGCACCACCATTCAATCAATTTCCGACTTACTGAATCCCTAATCACAAATACGCGATACGCAATAAGATTTGTCATTCCCCCGTAGGGGCAACCCCGTGTGGTTGCCCTAATTTGTCATTCCTGCAAAAGCAGGAATCCAGAAAATAATCAATTGTCAATCATCATTAATCAATTGAAAGGCCCCCTCCACTTCTATAACCACTATCAAATATCTTCTCTCCATTAATCATTCATCGCTAATCATTAATCATTTAAAGAAGGCCCCCTTACTTCTTATACTCCTCAGCATGTTCTTTACAAAGCCACCTGTACGTATTATCTGACATCCTAACTCGACTTAGGGGCCCCCATTGCCTCGCTTCGGGTCCACCTCATCTGACAGTTTCCGCAAAGCCCGCAGTTCCATCCCTTCAAGCCGCTCTGCCTTTCCTCCTGCCCCAGAACTTGTCCGAGTTTATCCCCGGGTGCTGCTAACTTGATGCGCAGCAGGGGAGTGTGTGCTTCCCTGTTTTGGAGTTTACCCTGAGTTTATCCCCGAGAACTGCTCACCTGACTCGCAACAGGGGAATGTGTGCCTACTTGCTCGTCTGCCGGGGGTCGGGGGCCAATTCCTCCATCAGCTTAATCTGTCCTGCCAAATCATTCGCATACTTCACACCCATTACCGCTTCCGATAGGCCCCGTACAAACCCCCACACCCGCTCCGGCCACAGGCCCCGCATACTCTATCACCTTAGCCAACTTCAAAACACAAGGCCCCATACTACCAAAAAACTCTCCCGGTCTCTTTGGCAAAACCCGGCATGCATAAAAGTTTTAACACCAATATCACCTAAGATGCGTTTTCCGGGTGCATTTAAAAAGTGACGCTCGATAGACTTGACTTTTTGGCATTTTGGGATTGACAAATGAGAATCCTTGGGGATTGTCTATCGCTTTAGCTTAAGAGGTTGCAAAGTAATCACACCAATATATGCGGCGATACTGAACAGCAATATCACACATGCACGAACCAGTGTAGAATAACCTATAGCTCCCGCACCGGAGGCGCTAAAGCAGCCGCAGCTAATCGCAAGACCTCGGTACAGAGCGGAGGCGATGACAAATATAAACATTGCTGCCATTGCGATACTGACCAGCAATGCACCGCTGACAAAGATTCCGCCGACCAAACATATGCCAACTAATAATTCCGCCCAGGGAAGTGTCATGGCTACCAGAACTCCGAGCTTGGGACCGACGATCTCGTAGTTATACACACTGGAAAGAAAGTCATACGGCTGACGTATTTTCGGCAAACTGCTCCACAGGAAAAGGCTGCCGAGACCTAATCGTACGACCAATGAAAAACCGGAAAATAATTGCTGTTTTGTTAGCCTGTCGAATTTCATATCTGTTTTTCCTTTTTCCTGCCGTTTTTGGCTGCCCATTCGGCCCAGCCGCCTTTGAATATGGAAATATCGGAGAAATCGTCGTTCATCAGTCTAATTGCTACCTTCTCAGAAAACTTGCAGCCGGCACTTTGACAGTAAACCACAATACGGGCATCTTTGGAGATATCAGTTGTTTTTGTTTGACGTTCTTTCTTGGTGAAATTTACAGGGACACTGATTGCTCCTTCCAGATGGCCTGCTTTAAAATCACGAGTATATCTGGCATCGATAAAGATAGTGTCGTTATCAAGTAACTTACGAATCTTTTTCTCACTAACCTTGGGAATAAAATTATGTCGGTGTACTTTTTGGATCATAGCTGTTGCATTTGCATTTGCTAATAAGCCTTCTTCATTTACAAAATGATAAATCATTCCACACAGAAGCGCAGCGATAGCAAATATTGCGCCTTGAGTCATAGACACGCCCAACAATTTACTGCGTGAGTTAAGTAATACTTCCGGCAGCCATCGTCTTGCAAGGTGGACTATAAGGATTATTACAAGAGTTATTGCCACATAAATTATAAATCGCCTCCTTGCTGGTGAGGTAATAGCACCAAGGTCAATTGGCTCGGTTGATACAATCAAAGCATTACCGTCCCAGCGAGGCCTGATTTCTCGAAAAGGAACTATCCTGACCGGATCAGGTGGATCATATAATTTTGCATTGCCATTTTCCGAACCAAGGAACAATTCATAGTGGTCGTATAACACAACGCCAATCCTGGATCTAACATGGAGGATGGTTGGAAATGGGATCTCTCGGAGAATGCGAGTAGTAAGATCTGTCAAGATTACTGCATACAGCCCGTGATCCTCCGCAGCTTTTTGCAATTGTGCCAAAGAGCTACCACCTGAACCTATGTACTCTTGCTGAACTAGGTTTTCGAAATCAATCTCATGGTTGGCGAGACGTATAGAAGTATATAAACAAAAAAGCCCACAGTAGGGAGGACGAGTTTTTACTTCTCGACCACTTGTGGTTGGAATTTCAGGATTGTCGGCTCCTCTTGAAGCTTTCGTGATGAAGAGGGTGATGACTAGTACCGTAGACAAAACGAAGAAGATTATTTTTGACATGATGAGGCACTCCTCGTAGAAATTAAACGAATAATTAACATAAAGCAGATAGCGAGCACTGCAGCAACTATAATGACAGTATATATGACCCACAAAAGCGGGCTTTGTTTTTGATTAGGTATCTCTGCAATATCGACTTGGCTGAATTCATATACCACCGATGGTTCTGCTTCGACTGTCTGCCCAACATTTGTGTCGGAATTTTCTGTCTGTACACGACCGTTTTGATTAGATACTTCTCTTTGCTGATAAACATCAATTGTATCATCTATTTGATCGATGATATCTAAACCAATATCCACGATAAAACCCGCATTACTCCAGACATACCGGAGCCCTGGCATTCCTTCCATATATATGGATGTTCCATCAGGGATGCCGTCCATCACAAAAGCCCCAATCGACTCAAAGTCAGGATTGAATTGAATGTTTGATCTTTCTGAAGTCCAGCGCGTCTGTTTTGTTTTGCCATCACTATATTTAAGCGTATTGACAAGTGTTCCTGAGACAGGAACATAGTAGTCTCCAATTTTTTCTATATTAATATTGTCCAGTTTTATATTACATCCCACGAATACATTCTCTTTCGTGGAACCACTTGGGATTGGTTCGCCAAAGTAGAGATCGTTAGATTCTTTTTTAATTACGGCCTTCCGAACATTGAAGCCGTGAGCAGGATCAATCCATACCTTGTAATATCCATTGGGTGTTTGTCCTTCAATAACATAACACAAGTTGTCACGAACGGTTTCCATTTGCTCTTGAAGTATGAGTTCGTCCGATTCTTCAAGAACACTACTAACATGTCTGCTATCGCCCACTAATATACCGGAGAGAAATGCCCCACTTTGCGGAGCTGTCATAAGATGTTTTGCTCTGGTATTATGGATAGATCCGGCAGCATACACTGGATCATGCTCTTTCTGACCAGGTGGCGCATATTGCTGACGCCATTGAAACTGTTTACCTGTCCATATACCTCTCTTGTCATATTCCATGCGTTTTTTGTCGCGAGTCACCGAATATCGCTTATAAGCAACATCTATTCTATCACCGTCCCATCGCTGGTCATAGACGAGTAGTCCTGTTTCATCTGAACTATACTTCACTCGGCTCTCAGTGTGCATAGCATAAGGAGGTATTATTTCTTGGTTTTCTGTACTTTTATTTAGTAATTCTCTCGGTGTGATTGCAGCTTGGATGATACCCGCTTGTACGACAAGCGCTGTCCAAAAGAAAAACAACCAGATAGTGGAGATTAACAATCTACTGTTATTATTACTGTTCATTTTTTTGAGCCTTTCAATATTTCATGTGTCGGATCCTGTCTAACTTGTTCTGTTTATGCTAAGCAAATACCTTCTGACATTTCAAAACTATATTGAGATCCCAAGAATCTCTTTTTTGCTGTAAACTAACTTGTTACCTTTAACTTTTTGAATTACAGCGTTTTTATTCTTCCGATTTCAATACCACCTATTTTAATTGGTGGATGGAAATAACCGCCAAAGGCGGACAGGCAAAGCCTGAATACGGCAATGCCATTAGTTTTAACTTGTGGTTCTTTACTATAACTATGTATTTCATTGTAAACCTAATATCCTCAGGAGGGCACCTGCTGGTTCTCTCTTCCAACATATGGATTTCAGAGAGAACCAGCAATTTCAAATGCCTCAATCTTTTGGATAGTTACTAACATAGATGTTATACATATTGTCAACAATCATCCGGACAAGAGCCAACCTTGAAGTTGCCACAAGAATTAGTATATGTTCCACCGGTAAGCTCACCACATTGCGATCCGCACGGTTTATTACTTGTGTCGTTTTCACAATTGTGTGTCCTCTCTGTATCAGTGTCTATGTCGCACTGCATTATATAGGTGCCACTATCACATGTTTCGCCTCCATACGTACCAGGACAAGATGATGTTTCGGCACACATACAATCGTCCTCGCCGCCAAAAATTGCTACTGCATTCTCAGCACTCACCTCATTAGGCATAAGTACACACCATGCAACCAGTGTTCCTAAGATTATTGTTCCCACAAATCCCAATCGTGAAAAATTTAAACTTCTTAACACTTTCATAACTATTCTTCCTTTCTGAGATAATTATCCCATGAAAAATCAAATACTACTCATAAACAAATAATCCATTTCTCTTCTAATCACCTTTACCAATCATCCAAAACTTCCATATTCCTCACCTCCTTTCAATAGAGCGAATTTTTTAATGAGTTTGTTGATGAATAAAATCGCGATTTTTCCGGTTTTTTGCATTTTTGTTATATTTTGTAAAATTATGTCAAAACCTAACGCTGTTCTCATCTTTCTATGCCCTGTATGCCCTGCAATCGATATCTCATCCGACTTCAAAACCTGTCCTGAATAACCCAAAAAACAAGGCCTCTACAAGTAATTGCCAAAAATCGCAAAAACGTATGAAAGAAAATTTGAATTTTTTAAACTTTTTTCAGGCTATTCTATAAGTCAAGATATATCAAGTAGTTACAGATGAAAATATTTTGTCTTTTATGTTGTGTTCTGTTTGTATATATGTTAAAATACACTCGTGTTAGTCAAATAGCTAACGAAGGGACCCCCAGCAGGGGGAAGTAACAAGCCAGTAGGCCTAGTCCGCAGGGCAAGACTGCCCAATTTAACATTTAACTACTCAGTACCCGAAATGAAATGCTTGGGTAATGACCAACAATGAGAATCGAAAATACAACTTTAGCTCACTTTAGGCACTTTAGTCAATTTAGGCACTCTTTCTATTATACTGTATTCCCTATACACCCTTTTATGCAAAACAAACCCAAAGTCAAGTCGGCCAAAATTAACGTAAGCACTTTTCTGACAAGTATATACGTACATGTTGGACATTTGGTAATTCAGACAACAAAGCCAAT
>CAZWME010000197.1:0-7699 GCA_964634515.1 uncultured Pirellulales bacterium
TCCTCGCTCATATACCGGCTCAAGCGAAATTACACGCTGCCAGCCGGTTCCCAGTCCATTGTCATACTGATGAATTGGATCGCTGCCGAGCATCCTGAATACAGGAACGGGTATCTGGTTTTCAGCATTCTGGGCCGGCATATATGCATTCTTCCTGCTGGGGTAATACCCCTGGTTCCAATAACCACCCCACAGGGTATATCCGTCGGTTCCTATCTGGTCTTTGCAGTTGCACGATGCTGCAATACCGTACCGGTCATACATATATTGCAATGTGTGAGCGTCAATGAACCACGACCCTGCCGATTTCGGATAGTAACCAAAAATCTTCTTAAAGTCGGCCATATAAGTATCTACCAGTTTTTCTCGCTCTTTCGGTGAATACCCGGTTGCAAAACCTACATCGGCATGCCAGTCCCACCGATAGCGTCCACGCCACTTATAGCCGCTGTTTTCCACCAGGGGCTGCGGGATCTCCCACCAGGCGCCGATCTCGAACATCTCTGCGGGCAATCCGTTCATTAATTTCTGATACCCGGAATCAATGAGTGCATCATACTGCAGAAGAAAAGTCCCTTTCAGTTGATGCATCTTCAAAATCTTTATCTGCTCGACAACAGTGTCGTAAAGAACCTCCTCCGTTATCCAGTCAATGCGCGGTTCGCACTGCCGTATGAAGTTTATTATATTCACAATTCGAGGCGAACCACCTGTGGTGACAGCCTCTTTGCCACGGCAGATTTCGCCTGTAATAGTCAAAAACAAACAGCACAAAATAATTCTTAGCGTCATGGTTATTCCTTTAACTGATATTTCCCGTAAACAGTCTAATTTTTTGACCTGGTGAGCGTATACTTTTTCCCTGCCCGGGTGTTAAACTCGATGGATCCATCTTTAAGCTTTTTGCTCTTAACGTGTTTACCGTCAGCAGTGACTTTGACCTTCGTTTTCGGATTTATCCGGCAGGTATGACCCTTTTTTGATAAAACTTCTACCCGTGTGATCCGGCCGTCAGTCCATTGCATATCCAGTTCAAAGGCGCCGCGGGCGCAAAGACCGTCGAAATGTCCCTTGCTCCACGCTTTAGGCAGGGCAGGCAGCAAATCGATGACTCCTTCATGCGATTGCATCAGCATCTCGGTGATCCCGGCTGTCACACCGAAGGTGCCGTCCACCTGTAGGGGTGTGAAACATTTGGCAAAGAGCTGCATGTAGGCCTGCTGCTTGATATAGCCCTTGAATATCTTGTGTGCCCGCTGGCCGTCGTACAACCGGGCCCACAGGGCCATCTTCCACCCACGCGAGAATCCGGTGCCTCCGTCGCCCCGCTGTTCCAGCACAGCCTTGCAGGCATCCACAAATTCAGGGGTTCGTTTAGCAGAAATGACATTTCCCGGGTAGAGCCCGTACATGTGGGAAAAATGCCGGTGCTCATCTTCCAATTGCCCATAATCTTCGGTCCATTCCTGCAGGCAGCCATCTTTTCCTATTTGGGGAGGCACCAGCCGCGCACGGACGGCCAGTACCTTTTGCGCATAATCCTGATCGTAGCCAAGAATCTTGCAGGCCTGGGCATAATAGACAAACAAATCCGTTAAGATCTGCATATCCATACTGGATCCATAGCAAATGGTCGTAAAATAATAGTCCCCGGTTACCTCGTCAAAGAAGTACTCATACCCGGGACCTTTCGGTGGATTTTCGGGAGAAGTGGAAGGATTGGTCACCAGCCAATTTCCATTTGGGTGTTCAACCAGAAAATCCATAAAGAAATCTACCGAACCTTTTATCACCGGGTATACTTCCTTGAGAAAATCCCGGTCGAGTGTATAGAGGTAATGTTCCCACAAATGTGTGGTCAGCCAGGCCCCGCCGACAGTGAACGTTCCCCATGTGGGCCCGTCCATCGGTGCTGCTACTCGCCAGATATCGGTGTTCTGGTGGAACACCCAGCCATTGGCTCCGTAATGCTCACGGGCCACCTGACTGCCCTGGTCGGTTAATTCTTTGATCATCGTAAACAGGGGGTTGGCACAATCAGGTAAATTGCTGGATTCGACGGGCCAGTAATTCATTTCCGTGTTGATATTCGTGGTGTACTTGGAATCCCACATAGGATTTTGGTCTTCATTCCAGATGCCCTGCAAATTGGCCGGTTCGGTTTCCGGACGCGATGATGATATCAATAAGTAACGTCCGAAATTGTAGGCCAGGGCGGCCAGGGACGGATCTTTACCAGTTTCAAAGGCCTGCATACGCTTATCGGTAGGCAGGACCGAGTTCGCCGTCGAAGCCAGCTTGAGTGTCGCCCGCTGATAATAGGATTGATAATCTTTAACAGCATCAAACCATATCGTACGGTATGACTTGTTTTTAATACGGTTGAGGGTGTCGTTTACACGGGCCACCTGGTCACCGCTGACATCTTTATAATTAACGAAATTGGTGGCCGCCGCGAAATACAGGGTCACCGCATCGGCATCATCGATAAACAACTGATCTCCCTTGACCTTCATGGTGCCGCCTTTGGGGACAGCCTTGAGTTGGGTACGGTACCGCAGTTTGCCCTCGACACCCAGATAATCAGCTGACTTGCCGTTGATCATCAATCCATCGCTGCCAACACCATCCATCTGGAAATAATCATTGCCGTAATTGGAATGGGCAGTATTGCGAACACCTCTTAGTTGAGCACGGAAAGAGATTTGTCCGGGTTTACCGGCGGTCAATCTTATCATGATCACCTGGTCAGGGGCGGAGGCTAATATGTCTCGTCGGTATTTGATCCCATGAGCTTTGTATTCGACACAGGTGGCGGCTGTCTCAAGATCGAGCCATCGTTTATAGTCTGTCACCTTTTCTTCATCCTCGAAAAAGATGTGCAGGTTGGCAATGCATTGATATTTCATCTGTTCAACCGGGTTGCCCATCAAGTGACGGCCGAAAAGTTTGTGCGCCTCAATTGGTTTGCCTTCAAAAATGAGCTTCTGAATCTTCGGCAATACTTTCGCGCCTCCCTTTACCACCGTGGAATAGGGCCCACCCGACCATAAGGTCTCTTCGTTGAGTTGGATCCTTTCTTCGCCATGTTTTCCAAACACCATAGCACCCAATCGTCCGTTGCCAACCGGCAGGGCCTGCTCCCACTCTTTGGCAGGCGTATCATACCAGAGCAGGGATCCGGTGTTAAAAGTCTTTTTATCTATACGTTCTGACAAATCCTCACTTTGTGAATAAGCCGGGGACCCATGCATACACATGTAAACTGCAGAAAGTAGCATAATTTTTTTCATTACCGTGATCTTAAAAACTGAAAAGAAAATTACGGTGAACCGTGATTTCGTAAAACAGTTTTTCGGCCATACTAAACTTGACATGTGCAAAGCTTCCTTATTTTCTTTTTTACATCCTGTTTTCAGGTGTAATTCGCTATAGTTATTTACGGCAAAGTATGCTTGAGCCAGCAGGGTACAAATATATCTGACATTTTCCATTGCTTTTTGTGCAGATACAAGTTTTCTCGAATTTGATCTGTGCATCATTTAATGATTTTACCGGCTTTTTGTCATTTTCATCTGCGTACATCATCCACCCAAGAGTTAGCTGTTTGAGATTGTTCAGACAAACCTCGCGTTTACCCTGTTCTCTGGCTGATTTCATCGCAGGTAACAGGATTGTCATCAGAAGTGCAATAATGGCAATCAATACTAAAAGCTCGATTAGTGTAAAGCCTTTTTGCTTTTGCATAACCGTTGTCCTTCTCATTCAAAGAATAATAATGAGATTTGTTGGTATGCTTATCCGTTACGATTATAACACAAACGGTCGCGATGATTCAAGGAAAAGGCTGCTAACAGGCCATATCTCCCATTCTTTCTAATTGGCCAGTTCTACCTTCTTAAACGGAGAAAAAAGAGCGGCGTTACAACGTGATTGAAAGTTTTTCAAAAATTTGCATAATATATGTGATATCTCTTGGTCCGTGAGGTTAGCAAACGCTGAGGTCTATGGACAATTATAAAATCCAACATATAGCCGCTTTAGCTAAAAAAGGGGATGAATCCGCGCTAAATCAACTCTGCAGCGCGTACGGTGAACGAGTGCACCGGATAATTCGGTTTCGCTTAGACAGAAAATTCCGTCCAAAGCTCGATTCAGTCGACATTGCTCAGGATGCTCTTGTTTTGGCCCTGGGGGACTTGAAGGATTTCACTTATAGAAATGAAGGCGACTTCCTCGTGTCTGCAAAACACACACACGGACAAATCCAATGGGTGCGCATCAAGAGCCTGGCTGGCGAGCCCTGCTGTGTGCGCCCGGGCCTGCATGGTGACATTCGTATAAAGAGCGATCGCCGGCTCAATCTCAAACAGGTCTCACCTGGTATCTATGAAATTGATATGAAAACGGGCGACGCTGTGTTGCTAAATTAAGGAATAACCAATAAACAGTAACCCTGAAACAAGGTACATTTACAATGAATTCAAGAGAACGTGTTGAGATGGCATTGAATTTTGAGGAGCCTGACCGGCCGCCTGTGTTTGCCTCATTTGTCCCCGAGATCGAGGCACGCCTGAGAAGTGAGTTTAACATATCTGATGCGGATGTCGGTGTCGCCCTGGGCAATGACATGGTCAAATGCTGCGCTGGCATGGAAATGAGTTTCTACGGTCAGCCCGAACCCGAGTATGTGGATGCATGGGGCATCCGCTGGCGCTATGTCAAGAATGATTCCGGGGTTTATACCGAGATCGTAGAACACCCGCTGGCCGGTAAGATGACCAAGCTGGATTCGTACGAGATTCCGAACCCTCTTGAGGATTCTCAGTATGAGGACTTTCGTTCAAAAAAAGAACTGTATGGTAAAGAAAAATGGATGATCGGCTCTTCACAGATCAGCATCTTCGAGGCCTGCTGGTATCTTCGCGGCCTGGACACGTTCATGATGGACATGGCGCTGGAGCCGGCGTATTGCGAAGCGCTGATGGACACCGTCATGCCGTTTCCCCTGAACGCGTCCAAAAAATACATAGAACTCGGGGCCGACATGGTGTGGTTCGGTGACGATGTGTCCATGCAGACGGGCATGATGATGTCCGTGGAGATGTGGCGCAAATACCTGAAACCTCGTTACGCGCACCTCTTCGCGCAATGCAGGAAGCTCAATCCGAATATAAAGATCGCTTACCATAGCTGTGGTCAGTGTACTGCCATCCTGGACGATATGATCGAGATCGGACTGGATGTGTTGAATCCCCTGCAGCCCATGGCGATCGACCCCTTTGAGACCAAAAAGCGGTATGGTAAGCGCCTGGCCCTTTTTGGCGGTCTTTGCGTGCAACAGGTCCTGCCCTATGGTTCACTGAAAGAGGTCAGAAACGCGGTCAAGAAACTCATAGCCGAATTGGGACGGGGTGGAGGGTATATCCTGGCACCGGCGCACCACATTCAGGCTGATACGTCACTTGATAATGTCAAGGCATTGTATGAATCAGCGTTGGCATGATCGGCCTGCAAAACAGGGAATGTCAACGCGGGACAGTTATGCCTGTATAATGAAACAATAACGGAGTTTTATTATGAAAAAGAAATTTACACCATTACTCCTGCTTTTGCCGGTCCTTTTTAACATATCTTTATGTCGGGCCAGCCAGCCAGCTGCGACCAATGAAAAGACCGTTTATCCTGGCGCAGATGAACGAACGCCATCCTATGCGCAGTACTTTTCCTGGATCAACAACACGAACGAGGGAAGCACTGAAGCGCAGACCATGGTGAACCTGGACTTTTTCAAATGGCTGCACGATGACTATGGTATGGTGTTGGATATTTATGTGATCAGCGCAGGTGCGATCGACAAGGCAGGCAGGTACGGCACCATGGATTCAGATGCGTTCAGACGTCAGTTTCCAAACGGGTTTGGTCCCATTTACGAGAAGGCAAAGACCATGGGCACGCGCCTGGGCACCTGGGGCGGCCCGGACGGCTTTGGCCATACGCCCGAAGAGGAACAGGCACGCATTGCTATGATGGTCAAACTTTGCAGGGACTATGAGTTCATCCTGTTAAAGTTCGACGGTGTTGTGGGCGCGTTGCGTGCTGAAAAACAGGATGCCTTTGTGCGCATGATGACCGAGTGCCGCAAATACTCGCCCGATCTGATCCTCCTGAACCACCGGCTCAAGCTCGGCAAAGGTCTCCCGCACGCGACAACCTATCTCTTGGGCGGGGCGGAGACCTATATCGACGTGCACATGTGCAATAATCAAACCGCCCCGCACCATCGGGCCGGGGCCATTTCCCGCAGAGTTGTGCCGGATCTGGTCAGGCTGACTGAGGACCATGGTGTGTGCATCTCGTCATGCCTGAATTACTGGGAAGACGATCTGATCCTGCAGGCCTTCAACAGGAACCTCATTCTTGCGCCACAGCTTTATGGCAATCCGTGGTTTTTGCGTGATGATGAGTTTCCCAAACTGGCCAGGATATTCAACCTTGCCAGACAATACCGTGACATTCTTGTCGATGGCATGGTCCTGCCCAAGGAAAGCTATGGCGAAAAGGCCGTTTCACGAGGCGATGAATCCACACGACTGCTGACCCTTAGAAACCTCACATGGGAGTCCGTTGTCTGTAAGGTCAAACTTGATGAGGAGATCGGTTTGTCAGCGGGGAGCCATGTTGAGCTGCGCCAGTATTATCCCACGGAGCGTGTTATCGGGACATTCAAAAAGGGCGATGTGATCGATGTGGAGGTCTTGTCATTCAGGTCATGTTTACTCATGGCCACGTCAAAGCAGACCGAGTTCGGGATCAAGGGCTGTGATTACGAAGTGGTTCGGGATGTACCAGGCAAATCCGTACTTATAAAGCTTCTGGCCATGCCAGGTGAAACACGGCACATAGAACTGGCTGCCGGTCAAAGAGAATTCGCATCAGCCCGCATAGATGATCGTCGTGTCGATGTTCTGGTCAAGGGCCAAAGCGTGGCAATCAGGTTTCCCGGTGATCCGCTCAAGGAAACGTACCACCGCAAGCTTGGTGACTTGACATCCTGCGCAGTACCTGCGGATGCAGAGGCCCTGTACGAAGCAACATGTTTTGCTGCCAATAATAATGCCCTTGAGGTGCGCGCTTTGCAGCGATCCGGCCCTTCACACATACCCCAGGTGCAAAAAGCCAGAGAGGCCTTTCTCATGCAGCCGCTGTTCGCTGAAAGGGGTCTTTGGGACAAGAACCTGTTTGACGGTAATGATGACACTGCATTTTATGTGGCGCGCAGAGTTGGCATGGTACCGCTTAATGGCGGTTCGCTGCGTATTGACCTTGACGAAACGATCAACCTCGAGACCCTGATTGTCAGGCCTGGCAGTGAGCATGCACTCCAGCCGTTCAAGTATGATGAGACTATTTGGGCCTCTGTGTCGAGCGATCTGAAAAACTGGACTGAGATGCCGCTGGTTGCAGGTAAGGAAATCGTCATGAATCTTGATCCAAAGACCAAGCTGCGCTACATCCGCTTCAATGGTACGCCTGACAAGATCGTTGAGATCCAAGGATACTGCGGCGGCAAAGAACTCAATCGTGCAAAATGGCGTGCATCAACTCTTTTCTCCAGCTTTTCCCGCGTGAGCCCCAGGAAGGCATGGCAGCATACCTTTACCCTTAACGAGATTCCCAAGGGCAGTTATCTTGCCAT
>CAZWME010000198.1:0-7694 GCA_964634515.1 uncultured Pirellulales bacterium
GCCCAAACAATTCGCTTTCAAGCAATCCCTCGGGAATGCCCCCACAATTGACTGGTACGAACGGTGCTGAGGACCGGACGCTGCTGTAGTGAATGGCTCTTGCCGCAAGCTCCTTGCCTGTGCCGCTTTCTCCGGTAATGAGCACAGTGGCTGACGCAGAAGAAGCTTTACCTATGGCAATGAAAACCTCGCTCATCCCTTCGGAACTTCCGATAAGTCCTTTGTGGGCAGGAACTGTTTGGTCTTTTTTAACACGTCCGGTTCTGTATATCCTCGCCTTCTCCAAAACACGCTTAACAGCAGAAAACAGCTCGGCGTCAGTGAAAGGTTTGGCTAAAAACTCCTCGGCCCCGGTTTTGACGGCCTCAACCGCTCCCTCAATAGACGGATAGCCTGTAATCATCATAACCTCGGTATCTCTAAAATTTTCGCGAATATGCCGAACCAGGTCCATACCGCTGATGTTAGGCATCTTTAGGTCAGTAATAACCAGGTCCAATGGTGTCTGCTCAAGAATTTCAATCGCCGCGGATACCCCGGGAGCCGTGAAAACCTGATAATCTGACGCGGTCAGATTTCGCTTGAGAACTTCCAGTGTATTTGCAGAATCATCAACTATCAAAATACGTTCTTTTTCGGCAGACATATTAAATATGTTTCTCCATATCTTCCGACTCTATCGCCGGTAATTGAATTTCGAACCGGGTACCACAACTGGGTTCGCTCTTAACGTCAAGTGTACCACCGTGGGCGGTAACGATTCCATATACAACAGGCAAACCCAAACCTGTTCCATGACCAACATCCTTTGTCGTAAAGAATGGAACAAAAATTTTATCAAGAACCTCTTTACTCATACCAATACCCGTATCTTTTACAATCAGATAAACATTATGACCGGAAAATCGCGTCTGAACTGTAATCTTGCCTGTTCCCGACATTGACTGCAAGGCATTTGCAACCAAATTAACCAGAAGCTGGTTCAATTGCCCCGGATCGGCTGTAATTTCAGGCAGGTCCTCCGAAAGAAGACGAATAAGTTCGATACCTGCCTTAGCGCATCGAGCTTCGAAAAAATAAAGACCATCTTGCACTACCTGGTTGAGATTGATGTGCGTTTTGTGAGGCGGAGCCTGTCGTGCAAAAACCAGAAGCTTCTGGATAATCTCTCGTGCATGCAAAGAAGCTGTTTCGATTTTTCCAATGTCATGCTCTGCTGAATCAGGAAGCCCCGAACACTTCTTTGCCAACTGAGCAAAGCCAAGAATATTTCCAAGCGGTTCATTAAGTTCATGGGCTACACCTGCGGCGAGCATCCCGATTGTCGCAAGCCGATCGGCATGAAGAAGCTGATTATGAAGTTTCAGTTTCTCTTTTTCTGCCTGTTTCCGTTCAATAACCAAAGCAACTTGCCTGGCTACTGCGTTAATTAGATTGCGTTCTTCCTTGAGAAATGGACCCTCATCAAGATCGGGCTTTTCCTCTACATAAACCAGCTCAACAATTCCTCGTGGCATACCTTCGGCAATAATCTTCGCCGTCTGCTTCTGACGACATTCACAGAAGCCCTGGGTCGTGTAGGATATTCCATCCAAAATTATTCTCGCAAAAGCGATTTCGGGGTATTGCCAGGCAGGAGGAAGAAGCTCAACAATGCCTTGGATGATTTCTTCCAGCGACATATCTGGCTGGCTGGCTATCTGAGCCATCCCGTAAAGACACGTTAGCTCCTTAACCCGCTCGGTTAAAGCTGCCTTTGCGGAGTATGACAACTGCTCATCTACCATTAGTATCCTCACATGTTAAGTAGAATTACAAAGTAAGGAATTTTCTTAGTTCTCTCTATATTCGGCTATTATATTTGTTTTTATGAAGATTTGTCAAGTTTCACGAAGGCTCATCAGATGTTAAAACGCATCTTCGTTGATAGCAATAACCAAAAGAATTATTGTCAGCTTGTCAGTGATCTGGGGCGACCGAATAATGGTCTGTTAGCCTTGTTCCGTAATGGTGCAAACTTGGAGCTTCTGGAGTGCAAGAGGAGCAAGCTTACAGCCAGTCACCAGCCGGTATTTTTACCTGCCGTATGACGCAGGACAGGATCGACATTAGTATATACTTTGTTTGTAAGTTTTGGTGAAGAATGTTCCAGCAACTTCTGTGTAACAGCTATGAATACACCGTTCCGAGCAAGCACAGAACCAAAGGTCTTTCGCAAATCATGGAATCTAAAATCATCCAATCAGAGTTTTTGATGTCTTTATTGACTGTTGAACGGACTACTTCTTTGCCTCTTTCGAGTTGCATACGCTCTATCCATCGTTGCGATTATTTTGATACTATCGTTTCTTACTTATAATCGGCCTGCTGTCGGATTGGTCGAGAATCTCGATGAAACGTCGCTTTCTGGCATGTTTTTGTCTAAGGCTATTCAGATACTGATTCCATTGAGATTGTTTTTTCTCACGTTTCATGATTCTTTCTACTTTGCGTAAATATCTATCAGCTTGTTCGTATGCACTGGGTTTTGTCTGATTAATAAGATCCTCTGCTATTGTTTTCCGGATTGACACCGAACGCTCCGGGGCATACTCCTCAATTGCCGCAGCGATTCTGTCATCACCAACAGTGATACAGCTACGCCTATTATTCTGAAGTTGATCATACCAGAAAAGCACCCTTTCAGGCTTTTTTTCCAAAATAGCAATATCTATAAGAACACTTGTCATCGGGAAAGTATTGCGAAAAGATGAATCAGGTTTAGTTTGATTGGATTTTCCAAGCGGCCAACCCTTTTGTTTCCATGGCAGTTCACCTTTTTCGAGATAAGTCAGAAGGTACTCTCGCACTTTTGGCCAGGTCTTAGTTTTCGCGTTGGCCTCTTGGCATTCGAGAAAAGTCTTTTCTGAAGGATAACGCACGAACTCTTCTGTTTGCATAGTTGCAACGGCAATCCAGTCCTTTTGAGAAGTCCGTATTTCTTTTAAGCTGTGAAGCAAATCGGAAGCAATGCCGGGCAATTCCTTTTCGCTTTTGCGAATACCTTCATGGATCCAGTGTTCCGCATCTGCGTACTGTTTTCCTGAAATAAGATGCTCCACCAGTCGAGTGTAACTACCCGTCTTTTGGGCTTCAGCTTTACAAAGGGGGATGATCTCCTCTTTTCTACCTGCTTGCTCCAGGGCATGAATAATCCAGTCACTGAGCTGGTCGCGAGCATAATTTCGATGAAAATCATTCTTGGCTCCGGAATGTTTCATCTTCTCAAGTTGCTCGAGCAGCCGGTTAGCCAGAGTATTCCAATCCTCCTTTGTATGAGGACGGTCAAGATACTCACCGAAAGCATTGAATACATCATAATCATCTTTCAGGACAACATCCACAGCCCATGCAAGTTTGTCCGCCGTGGCAATAGAAGATTGCTCCAGTGACTTTACAATTACCGGCATACATTGCTCTATTTCCGTGGCGGTTTCACCCTCATCATGACTTTCCTCGATTTGCTGGTTGCCAAGCTGAATGAGTTCTTTCCCCAGCTTTAGGACCTCGTCCGCATGACCGGCCTTCAGCAAGTCTTCCAGCTTTATTCGTATTTCAGAGTAGTCCGGGGTATAACCTTCCTGCTGCCAGTAATTCTGCAAGCCGGCTTCACTGCTGATCTCGCGAATTTCTTTTCTCAGGCGATTGACCATGATTTTCACATCTCCCGAGGCGAGCTGTTTACGGTCCGTCAACTCCAAAGCCATTTGTGGGAATTTTCCTGCTAGTTCAAGGATCAATTTTGTAAGTTGTATATTCGACTTGCCGTCTAAATAAGCGTTGATCTCGGATTTCACTTTTTTCGTTATAGGCGATTCTTCATCGTCGTAGTAGTCTTCATCTCCTATACCATCAATATCGTTCTCCCAACCGTCCACGTTGAAATGCAGAAGACGTTCATCATCCTTACCAGCTTTGGGAACACGTTTATTCTTTTCTATTTGTTCCAGATATTCCAGTACAACTGCTACGCCGTGTTTGCAACCATAGCCATACGGGCAGGTGCATATCGATTTCGGCAGACCTTCTTCGTCAATTGTAACCTGAGTGGCATATCTGTGCGTACCGTCAACCCATGCAAGCAAACCCCCTTCGTCAAGCACAACCAGCTTAGACACCAAATTCTGACGCTGATAACGTTGACCCCGTGAGACAATTCTACTTCCTGCCCACTCTCTGAGGTCATCCCATGACAAATTAACGAATGAATTTGTTTTCTTTTTTGCCAATTATAACTCCTATGTACAGCGATTTCCGCCAAAAGGCTCACATTCATAACCGATGGCTTTGTTTACGCAGTATATTTGTTTTTGAATAAACTGCAAGATGAATACCCTAGCTTGAAGATTTGCGGCGTCTCCTTTCTCTGTATTTGTCAATATCACGCTCACCTGAGAGTAGAAATTTGAGGAACGATTTGTCCTGAAACCGGCACGTCTGGGCAATCACAAGCAATCGCAGATAATCGATGGTTCCGGTCTTGGAGAATGAACCTGAGATTTTCCTTTGTACAGCCAAATGACGCAAAGCCCGCTCCGACATGTTATTGTTCCAGGGAATTCCGTCCTTGATTAAGAACTGGAATAGTGACTCCCTGTAACGAATAAAACGCTTCCGATACTTTTGGACAAACTCGCATGTGTATTGAGTACCTTCAATAGACCGCTTGTAGAATCGATCAGCAACGTTCATGAGCTTCTTAAGAAATCTAGCCTTCAATCCATACCTTTCCTCATCCTCGAATATCGGAACGAGCAGGTCCCGTACAGAAGCGAGGAATGCTTCATACTCCTGATTGAAAGGATTCTTCCACAGATCGTCACTAAGGTCCCTGATGAGGTGACAAAGGCATTTTTGCTGCCTACACAGAAATGAATCATAGCCAGGATAGAAATCGGAAACCAATACTACCTCATAGTTTTGCAGGGTCCTTCGAAGGAGCGTTGTCTCTCTCGTTTCGGTCGGTTGAAATACGACGTGCGTTCCATCTGTAAGTACCCATACATAGTGCTGTTTCCCTTTAATACTTATTTTCGTCTCATCTGTGTGAATAAACGGACTTGTCAATATTTGCTTTAGAAGCAGGGAACCTGTATGGGAATAGTAGTCTGCAAGGTCTTGCATTAACTTGACTATGCTATCAACGCATATGTGTTGAGTGTATGGACCTGGGAGTTTATTGTAAGTTTTGGCTTGACATTGCTCAGCTTTACAAGAATTGTCGTAACACCGATATATTCCGAAGTTGACAATGCCAAGGCTCTTGAAATTGTGGATAGATTCGAGTGAGAGATACTAAAGCAGGTTAACAATATAGTTAATTATCATAGGTCTCACAGTAGATATCTTTGATTTGGTCAATAGTTGGTATTACCGGATTATTACCGGTACTGCCCGCTGCCGCTGCGTCGCCTGCCATCTTCTCAATATGCTCCTCGTAGCAGACTTTTCCGATACCAAAGGACTTTGGTGAAGGAATCTCGAGATCTCGATTGAGCTGGAGCAGTCCATCAATCAGCATTTTACAGCATTCTTCATCGGCCATAGAACTATCGGCAAGGTCTATACAACGAGCTATCTCCGAGTATCGAGAAAGAGCCCCGGTAGCGGAGAACTTCGTAACAGCCGGCAGTAGCATGGCATTACTAAGGCCATGCGGAACGTGAAAACAGGCGCCAAGCGGCTCACTCATACTATGCACCAGACCGACTGAGGAGTTAGAGAAAGCAATTCCCGCCTGGAATGATCCCATAAGCATATTTTGTCGGGCATCTTCATCAGAACCGTTATGCCAGGCCTGCCTTATTGAGTTCCGGATAAGCCTTACTGCATTCAAGGCGAGCAGATCGGTGAAATCATTGGCTTGTTTTGAAACATAGGCTTCTATCGCATGAGTTAATGCATCGATGCCGGAAGCAGCCGTCAAAGGCTTCGGCATGCTCATAGTTAACTTGTAATCAAGGATAGCAATGCTTGGAACATACGCCTCACTCCGACCGGACATCTTGAGGCTGCTCTGTGAGTCGGCAATAACGACCACTCTGGTTGCCTCAGAGCCGGTACCCGAAGTCGTTGGTACTGCAATCACCCCCACGCCCGGCTTAGGTACTGTGTCAGTTCCCATGAATTGCTGAACAGTACCGTCATTCAAAGCCAACACCGATATGGTCTTGGCGGTATCAATAACACTGCCGCCGCCAAGCGCAACAATACCGTCACATTTGTCAGCCCTAAACTGTTTCAATCCGCCTGTAACCATTTCGGTATCGGGCTCACCAGTCACACCAGAATAGATAGAGATTTCCAGGCCGGCCTTGCTAAGCAATTCGGCAATTTCGCTCGTAAGTCCGGCTTTCTCATGAAATGGATCAGATACCACCAATACACGCGACCACCCAAGGCTCATGGCCTCTTGGCCAAGGCTTCTGCGAGCATCGGCTCCAATGATTACTCGGGGTGGAATTTCCAATTGATAGTGCAACAGATTATCCTTTCACTAATATTCAACGAGAGCTTTGACTTAACAGTAAAACAGGACGGCGACTACTTAGTGCCAAACTTGTTTCGCGAAAAGAGCCGCCTTTATCTATGGCGGCCCTTTTAATAAGCGCTTTTCTTACAGTTGAACTCAAACATCAAAGGATGCGGCTTCTTCATTGCCCTATTTGTAGTCAGAGTTCCTATACAAGCTTCAGCCTGCGAAGGTTCTTCAGACACCTCTCGACGGATTCGAGCGGCGGATAAGCATCACTTTCATATTCGACAATAAACCACTCGGTTGAGCCTACCGCTTTGCATAGGGCGAAGAAAGCCTTCCAGTTTACATCGCCTTTGCCAACAAGTGCTTTAGGATTGGTCTTGCTGTGCTCTTTGACGTGTACGGTAATCGCCCGCTCCGGATATTTATAGAGATAGGGCAGCGGGTCCACGCCGCCTCCAATCGCATTACCCACGTCAAGCTGCATGATGACTTCCTTCTTAGTGTTGCTGTAGAAGGTGTCCTAGGGAAGCTCGCCATCCATTGCCTTGAATTCGGAACTGTGATTGTGATAACCGACCAGCATTCCATGCGGCTTAACTTTCTTAGCCAGCTCGTTGAAGAGCTTGGCGGTATCAAGCCAGGCCTGATGAGAACGCGTGTATTTACCCGGTAATCCGGGAACGATAAGGTACTTGTTTCCCAATGTTTTATTAAACTCTATAGTACGGGCCAGATTGTCTCCAAGCAGCGTGTCCAGACCTGTATGGGTACCGCAGCACACAAGACCGTTGTCGTCGAGCATTTTACGCAGCTCTTTGGCACTACGGTTGTAATATCCGGCAAACTCAACACCTTTATAGTCCATCTTAGCAACAGCGGCTAACACGCCGGGCAGGTCACGCTCGCACTCTTTGCGCACCGAATAGAGTTGAAGCCCGACTGGAACTCGACTCCTTCTTTTTGCCCTTGCTTGTTGCTTCTGATTCCTCGCTGCCGCATCCGCTCCTGATGCTAAAGCAGCCGCAACCGCCATGCTTCCTGCAAGCAAACCACGCCTCGAAACCAAGCTCTTATCTTTTGATAAAATCTAAACCTCCTTCTGTGAACTTATGTTAAAAACGGTTCATCCGAGAAATGGGTAGGTGGGGTTGCATAAAAAAGGACATGGCCTTAC
>CAZWME010000199.1:0-7670 GCA_964634515.1 uncultured Pirellulales bacterium
TCTTAAGCCAGGTGGGATAATCCGTATTGTTGTCCCCGACCTGGAACAAATTGCCAGGTGCTATTTAACCATGCTTGAGAAATCTCTGCAGGGCGTGAAATATGCCCAGGAGTGTTATGACTGGATTATGCTGGAGTTATTTGATCAGATGGTAAGAAACGTTTCCGGGGGAGAAATGTTGCAGTATTGGAAACAAGATACCATTCCCGCCGAAGATTTTGTTATTGAAAGAGTTGGCTCAGAAGTTAAGAACGTCTTAAACAAGATAAGACAAAACGCCGGTGCGGCCACAGCCACAATGCCTCAAACCGATAACAAAAACATTACTTTAGACCCCTACCAGATAGGCAGATTCAGACTTTCCGGAGAAATCCATCAATGGATGTATGACAGATATTCTTTAGGCAAACTACTAAAACAGGCCGGCTTCCGAGAAATCAGAGTTTGTCGGGCAGATGAATCGATGATTACAAATTTCAATTCTTATTTACTGGATATCGAACCAGATGGCTCTGTTCGTAAACCTGACTCGTTATTTATGGAAGGTAGAAGGTGAAATATGGGATGTATTGGATATCAAAAAGTCATCCTAAATCCATCTGAACTGAACTGGATTGGCATTCGTTTCTTTGACCGAATGGGAAGAGTATTTAAGTATAATGGACAATATTATCGAGCTATATATCCTCATAAAGTTGATTATGTAATGAAATTATTGCAGTCCGACCTTGTTGAGGATTTGGTTGGCAAGGGGCTTTTGGTCGAAACCAGAATTGCAGAAATGGAGGTGAAAGGATTTGGATTGGTTCTTTGGCACAGAGCGGCTCCGTTTCCCACGAACCCGCTGGTGTGGAATCGTAGCTTTATAAGAGATGCTGCACTGTGCGGAATCAATTTAAATTTAGAGCTATTAAAATATGGCCTTGGTACGATCGATTTTACGCCTAACAATATTCAGCAGAGAGGAAATTGTTTGCCGGTTTGGATTGACTTTGGCTCGATTTGTCCTTTAAGTTCGGTTAGCCTCCAGTGTGGACTATCTGAACTGAAGAAATATTTCCTAAACCCTCTGTATTTACTTTCACAAAAGAAGTCTTTAAACGATATATGCCGAAAAATTATTCACTATTCAGGAGACTTGACTGAAGAGCAATTAGAAGACTTGACCGGCAACACGTCTTTTTTTGAAGCACATACCCGACAGGATGTTCTGGAGGCGGTTCGTGACTGGTTGACGAATTTATCTTTTCCTGATTTATCTTCAAAATGGCAAAAATACCAACCAGATTTAAATATTTCTAATTTTAATTTTACCAACTCAAGCGACAAACGCGCCGAAACCATCCATAGGATTATTAAACATTATAAACCAAAAAAGGTTGTGGATATATCATGCAATGCCGGTTATTTCTCATTTATGGCTGCAACTATGGGAGCTGATACATATGCAATTGATATGGATGAGGGAGCAATAGAAAGACTTTATCACCATGCTAAGCAAGCTCCAGAGCCCATTTCATTAACTGTTGCTGTTGGTGATGTGTTGACCAAAAGAGATATCCAGGCTGATCTTGTAATTGCTCCTGCATTATCTCATCACATTGCAATTTCTCAGAGATTTCCATTTACATACATAGCAGAAAGCTTTTCTTCTTACAGTACGGATATTCTCCTTACAGATTTTATGGCTAACGGCCTTGGCGGAAGCACTCCCCAGTCAGATCCTCTTCCTCAAGGCTATAATTTACGAGCCTATGCAGAATCATTTGCACCTTATTTTAGAAAAGTTGACACTATATATTATCCGGCGCCTCTGGATTGGTCTTTTAGGATTCTTGTCCTTTGCTCAGATCGAAAGGGAGACGGCGAGCTGAGCGAAACCGAATTTTCAACTTCTATCGTAAAGGTCGATTCCAGTTCTAATACAACCGGTCTTGTCTATAGAATTATTTGTCCTTATTGTGAAGAGCCTTTTGTCTATAACAACAACGGCCCAATTCAATGTTCACAGTGCGGTAAGACGTTACATATAAATGTTTTTACGCTTTAAACCTAATGAGGTATTTGAAGGAAAGTACGGCTTGTAAGGTCTCATAGCTTTGGAATTATATTGGAAATATAGGTATATCGGGAAATTCTACTAATGACAGATTATCAGCCGCTATTAAATAAGTCGAAATCCACAGTTGGAGCAATAAAGAAAAATGCTCAAAGCCTTTCTATTGTCCACATCAACACTCATGATATCGCCGGTGGAGCTGCAAAAGTCGCCTGGCGACTTGCAGAAGCACAGCGCAACGCCGGGCATAATTCAAGAATGGTTGTGGGTATAAAAAACAGCAACACAGAACACTCTTCTGCCTTCCCCATCGAACATGACCCGGTTCGACAATTATACTGTAAAGAAAACGGGCTATTATTCTATAATTACCAAGGAAGCTACAAACTAACAGCAAATCCTATTGTGAAATCTGCTGACATTTTACATTTACACAATCTACATGGAAGTTATTTTAATCCTTTTTCTTTATCAGCTCTGTCTCACCTAAAACCTATTGTCTGGACATTACACGATATGCATGCAATTACCGGACACTGTGCATATTCGGTGGATTGCCGGGAGTGGGAAAATGGTTGCCGAAAATGTTCGTATCTTGACCGTCAGTATAAACTTGAGATTGATAGTTCCGCACAATTATTGAAAGATAAAAAGCTGGTCTATGACCATTCACATTTGCATATTGTAACGCCGTCGATGTGGTTAAAGAATATGGTCAATCAAAGTGTGCTGCGCGATAAATCAGTCGAGTTGATTTACAATGGTATTAATACGAATGTATTTCGGCCATACAATAAGATCCGGGCCAAGCGTAAGTTCGGTATAAAGGAAAATGTTTTGGCGATAGGTGCAGTTGCCATCGGAAGCACTTTGGGAAATCATTGGAAGGGAGGACCATATACACAAGCAGCTTTAGATACATTGCGCGGCCAGTTTGGAGACTATTTTTTTGTCAACATTGGCGGCACCTACGAAACCGATGACAGCAGGATCATCAACATACCACATATCAATGATGAGAGCGAGCTTGCTCAGGCATATTCGGCGCTAGATATTTTTCTATACACTCCAATTGCTGATAACTGCCCGTTGGTTATACTTGAAGCTTTGTCTTGTGGCATTCCAATAGTAACATTCGATACAGGTGGAATTCCAGAACTTGTTCGCGACGGTAAGCAGGGATTTGTAAGACCTCGCGACAATCTGAATGAGTTGGTAGAGGCTCTTAAGGCATTGGTTAGCAATGAGCCATTGCGTCAGCAGTTTAGCCTCAGTGCAAGGGAAAGGGCAGTTTCCGAATTTGATCATAAAATTACCGCCAAACAACACGAGAACCTATATGAACGCGTTTTAGAAGAAAGCAAAACCAGAAAGAAAGAGATCAAACTATTTCCTATGACCAAAATACCGAAGGTCGTTATGACCAAAGCATTTGGAAAAGCAGAAAAGTGTAAGATGGATATTTTTACCCAGGAAACCAGTAAGTTTACGCAAAGCCACGGTTCCTCAGAGACAGAGTACGATGTCAGTATTGTTCTTTGTACTAAAGACAGGGCCCCATTGCTTGAGCAGATGCTGACGAGTTTAAAAGATGCCGTCAAGGGGGTAAGCTGCGAAGTGATCGTTGTTGCAGGCGACTCTTCTGATAACACACTTGAGGTTCTGCACAAACATGGCATAACGAAAGTTTACAATGAAACCGAAAGCCTCGGAACCGGCAAGCATTCATGGCCAGAATTATATAATTTCGGCTTTTCAAAAGCCCACGGCAAATGGGCGATGTATGCAAGCGACGATATTGTTTTTAGGCAGGAATGTATTACTAAAGCACTTAATTCATTAAATAAGCAAAAAGACGAAGTCGCCGGCGGCCTTTTCTTTTATAAAAATATACATTCAGATCCCGGGTGGGACACATTCGGCATCGATTTTACCTATGGCCCAAAGCTGTTAATGAATTATGGCCTGGTAAGACTGGACTATTTCAGACAGGTTGGCGGATTAGATGAAGCTTACAGATTTTACTGTGCCGATGGAGATTTGTGTTTTAAGCTTTATGAAAGTGGAAAACAGTTCATACCGTTGCCAGGTTGTTTTATTGTTCATAATAATATTTTTGATAAGCAGAAAACGACCAATATAGATAACAGTAAAAGCGATATTGAATTGTATGCGCAGCGATGGAGACACTTTGTTTCTACAGAAATACCAAGGCCGCAACGTCTATTATGGCAGGAAGATTTTGTTGAGGCGTTTAGCTTGCCTTTTAATCTGGAGAAAATTGATCAAGGCATTGAGTATTTTTGGCATGGACTCGCCTGCTTTCAGCAGGGATTGTTTGAGCAGGCGAAATTTGGATTTTTTCTGGCCATTAAGTCATCATCCTGTGATCACTGGTGCGTGCTGTGGTATTTAGCAAAAGCGGCTCATAAATGCGGCGATAAACCATTGGCGGAAAAAGCGGCAGTTGCCGTAACGAAACTTGCGCCGAATTTTATCGAAGCCAAAGAGTTTTTGCAACAGCTCAGAGGTAAGCCGGAGCAGAAGATGAAGTCAACGGTTGACCCAAGCAAAGTTAATCAAGCTAAGACTATTGACTATAATAGTGACATTTTAAGCCAGTTGAAAGAGTTTGAATTATGGAAAGAAGGATCGCCACTTCGACTTCACCTCGGCTGCGGCCAGAATCACTTTGACGGTTATATAAACATTGACCATCCTCCATCGGAGCACATCGTACAGGTCTCACATGTTGCGGATGTATTCGGTGATATTACAAAACTCGATTTTCCACAGCAAAGCGTCGATGAAATCAGGTTGCATCATGTTTTTGAACACTTCAATCGAGTAGTAGCGCTGGCTACGCTGATTAAGTGGCATAAGTGGTTAAAAATTGGTGGTATACTTCATATCGAGACACCCGACCTGATGGGCAGCGCCAGAACGCTGGTTTCAAACGCCTCGTGGAAAACGAAGATGGGAGTTGTTCGCCATTTAGCGGGGGACCAGGCAGCCAATTGGGGCTACCATGTTGACCATTGGTTTTCTGAGAGGTTCGAACACACACTCAGAGCATTGGGATTTGAGTCGGTTCAGACCTGGTCAACTTCGTGGACTAAAGAACCTTATTTGTCGAATGTGGAAGTAGTTGCCGTTAAGAACAAGGATAATTCTTTGCAGCAACAGCTAAAAGCAGCAGAACAATTATTGTGGAATAGTACCGTAGCTCCTGAAGAGAAACCGACCTGGGAAGCCTGGAGAAAGCAACTTCATACTGTATTAAAAGGTGATACCATTCCGTTACCGTCAAACACTCAAACTCCGAATGTTTCCTCTATTTCCCAGGCTCCAAGGGTACTTTCCACAAAGGAATGTCAACTTCCACTTGATGAAATCCATGATTTCAACCAGAGATCACGAGATCAGTGGGTCAGGACAAAGGCCAAAACCGTCCCTGCGGGTTCAAGAGTATTAGATGTCGGGGCAGGGACTTGTCCTTATCGTTCATTCTTCGCACATTGTGACTATAAGACACACGACTTCAAAAAATTAAAAGGAGAACATCGGAATGGCATTACTGATTACGGACAGATAGATTATGTCTCTGATATTTGTAATATCCCAGTTCCTGATAATTCATGTGATGTGATTCTATGTACCGAAGTCTTGGAGCATGTCGCCGAACCGATAGAAGCACTGCGGGAAATGCTAAGAATAGTACAACCAGGAGGAAGAATATTAATAACTGCACCACTTGGATCCGGATTGCACCAGACGCCGCATCATTATTATGGTGGTTTTTCGCCAGAGTGGTATCGATACTTTTTCGATAAGTTCGGCTGCCGAGTGGTAGAGGTAACACCCAATGGTGGTTTCTTTAAGTTACTTGCTCAGGAATGTACACGGGTCCAATGGACACTACCACAGCATCAACATCTTCATGGGAGCAATGTTGAGTTTATTCGGCACTTATTTGGGGAGTGGCTTCCGCGCTACTTGTTCTCACTTGAAGAAGAGTGCTTTATTGACCAATTTACTGTTGGATATCATGTAGAAGCCATAAAAGTTGCGAATACTAAGCTATTAATATCAGACTCTGAAATATGTCAGTGGGATAAGAGGCGAATGGAAGCCAAGCTAAATAAGAATACTATCTCACCGATATGTAGCAAGGATAGCACAATGCAGGCGCAGAACAGCCATTGGCCGGTAATTACAATGAGCGTGCTGGGCAAACTCGGTCGATTCGGCAATCAGCTTTTTCAATATGCCTCCTTGAGGATATATGCTAGAAAATATAATCTGAGGACTGAAACGCCAAAGTGGATTGGGCAGAGACTTTTTGGATGTTATGATCCACCGATACAAAAGAAATTACCACTTGTCGAAGTGCCAAACAAACTGGTTCCGTTTTGGGAAGATCCTGCCTTCTATGCTAAGCAGCCTCTGACCAGTGTGGACTTGAAAGGGTATTTTCAATATCACACAAAATATTACGTCAAGTACAAAGAGCACTTGAGATCACTTTTTAGCCCCTTGCCAGAGATTGAAGCAAAGATGCGAATTGGACTGGAGTCTCTATGTAGCAAGGGCAAGACTTTGGTAGGACTACATTTGCGCCGAGGTGATTTTGGGCACCACCACCATTTTATTGCACCTAGCCAGTGGTACAAAGAATGGCTAAAAGGCTTTTGGGAAACTCTTGAAGATCCTGTGCTATTCATAGCCTCGGACGAGCCGGAAAAGGTAGTGGGTGATTTTGTCGAGTATAAACCAGTAACCAGCGCGGAACTTGGTATGGAATTAGCCGAAGCCCCTTTTTATCCTGACTTCTACATACTAACACAATGCGACGCTGTGGCGATATCAAATAGCACATTCTCCTTTGTGGCTTGCATGCTTAACAAAAAGGGGAAGATTTTCGCGCGTCCAACACTTTCAAACAGAAAGCTTATTCCGTTTGATCCTTGGAATAGTGAGTCGAACTTTAAGGACGAAAAAGTTGCTGCAAATGAAAGCTACCACGAGCAGACAGATGCCTGTACTGAAACCGGTTCTACTGCTTCATCAGGCGATAGCAATTCTTTCTGTAGAAACTCTGGGACACTTGTATCTGGTAATGAAAAGAACAGAGACATAACGGTTAAACCTAAAATAAGTGTCTTGATGTCTGTCTATAACGGTGAAAGATTTGTCACTGAGGCGTTAAAAAGCATCTACAACCAGACGTATCAGGATTTTGAAGTAGTTATAGTTGATGATGGCAGCACCGACAGAACCTCCGAGATACTACCCAATCTGAAAGACTCAAGAACCTGTATCTACAGAAATCCTGAAAACCTGGGATTGACGAAATCTTTGAATATCGGATTAAAGTTATGTAGAGGTGAATACGTTGCCCGTATGGATGCGGACGACATCTCTCATCCTCAAAGATTTGAAAGACAAGTAAAATTTTTGGATGAAAACCCAGACTGTTTAGTTCTTGGGTGTTGGTATGGCCAAATCGATTCTGATGGCAAAATCTTGGGCAGCAAGGAACCACCAACAGAATATGAAGATACTAAGAAGCAATTGCTGATTGAAGCTTGTCTCGGTCATGGAACAGCAA
>CAZWME010000200.1:0-7626 GCA_964634515.1 uncultured Pirellulales bacterium
TTATAACGGTAAACTTGTTCCGGACAAACAAAACAGACCCCTGCTGGATATGCAAATAATAAACATGGATACGTATCGTGACCAATTTGTCTATTTAACAGACAAGGTCGTCCTAAGTAATGCCTGGGCGGGTAAGTTTTATGTTTGTCACAATACTGCTGACGTCGGATTATTTGAGATGGAAAGTAACTTTGATTTTCTGCTTACCGGGAAAGATACCCTCACCTACTTTGAACAAAGTAAAAACATTGAAAAGCTTAAAACAGCTCAGAAAGATTTTAAACAACTTCTTTTTGACCGGAAGCGCAACAGATTTCTTGTTCTATCCGATAACCAGCTCGATTGTTTCTCGCCGGGGAAAAAAGTCAAAAAAGTTTTCGAAGGTAGAAACTTAAATTGCATAGAGTTGATCAATGATAACACAGTCCTTCTGGTAGGCACTCAGGATGGATACATCGAATTAGATGCAAATACATTTGATCAAAGGTCAGCTCTGAAAAAGGAGCTCCCCTGCACCGATATACACTGTATCAGACAAATAGGTAAAAAAGTCTGGTTCGGAACATATAGGGGAGCATTCGCACTACACAGTGACGGGCAGAAAGACTATTATGCCTCCAAACGCTGGCTTTTGGATGATACCGTCATTGACCTGGCAAAAGGACCAAATAATAGCGTGCTTGTTCTCGGCCAGGGCGGGCTAAGCATTATCCATTTCAAAATGATGACCCTTCAGCAAAAAGCAAAGCATTTTGATAAACTTACACGAATGCGGCACATCAGGTATGGCTTGAACAGCGCGCTTCATCTATCTAGGCCAGGCGATTTGTCAACGGGAATACTTATCGATACGGATAACGATGGTCTCTGGACTTCTATGTATCTGGCGGGAGAGCTTTTCCGTTATGACGTAACAAAATCGAAGGACGCCCTGCAGAATTGTTATGAGGCATTTGAAGCAATGGAACGTCTGACTTATATTAATCCGCTGGAGGGCTTCCCCTCACGAACCTTTGAACGGACAGGTTATAAAATAGCGGACAAGGACCGATGGCGTCCGGTCGGCGACAAAATATGGGACTGGAAGGCCACCACCAGCAGTGACGAGATAGTAGGCCATTATTTCGTATATAGTATTTTCGCAGAAGTAATTCCCGATGAAAAATGGCGTAACCGGTCAATCCGCCTGATGGAAATTATTATGGACCATATTATTCGAAATGACTGGTACCTTATCGATTACGACGGTAAGCCGACACTTTGGGGCAAGTGGCACCCGGATTACGTCAACAAATTTCCCAAACAGGTCGGCGACCGCAGACTTAACTCTGTTGAAATTATCGGATTTCTTCAGACAACATATCACTTTACCGGGAAAGAGATCTATAAAGAGAAAGCTTATGAGTTAATGGATAAGTACGGTTACCTGGATAATATTATGATACCAATTTCTCAGATAGGCAGAGTCCCGAGTATCGATCTTACTACCGAATGGAACCATTCCGATGATGAGCTGGCTTTTTTAAGTTACTGGAATTTGTATAGATATGCCTTTACGGATGAACTTCGTGAGAAATATCACCGGACGATTCGAGGACACTGGGAAATTGAACGTCCTGAAAAACATCCTTTATGGAATCTGATTTATGCCATGACCGGAGCCGATGAATTTGACTTAGACCAGACTATCTGGTTCTTAAAAGAATTCCCGCTGGATATCATTGGCTGGTCTGTCCAGAATAGTCATCGTAAAGATTTAGAATTCTTAGGTCCCAATTTTCGTAATCAAACCACGCAGAAGGTCCTGCCGCCGGACGAACGTCCGATGAGTAAATATAACGGTAACCACTTTCGCCTGGACGGCGGCGAAGGCGGTCGCCGCGAATATAGCGGTGACATATATCTTTTGCCGTACTGGCTGGGAAGATATTTACAGAAAATCAGATGAACCAGGTTAAATATTCCAGTTCTCTCCACGGCTCATCTACTTTTTAGACGATATTCATAGAGGTCGTATCCAACCTCGCGTGAAGCTTTAACTATCTCCGGATAGGGCTTGTCACAGATGTCAATAAAACCAATCTGATAGTTTTCGCCGTCACCACGGCCGGTCGTTGCCTGATCCTTGTATTGAAACCAGTGCGTACCGACTATATAAGGATTGCGCAGGGCGCCCTGAACATAACTTTTGTACTTGGCTGCCCGGTCCTGCTGGTCGGTCGTTTTCTTCAAACCCGTGTGGAACATACCTCGATCCAGTGCGCCAAAATGGAACTCCCCAATAATCATCGGCATATCAATACTATCCGGAAGGCGGTGCTCGGCAACACTGTAGCTGTAACGGTTATAGCTGACGATATCGCAGCTCTTCACAGCCGCCCGCGCCGCCAAGTCGTTCACCCATGCAAACCGGCAGCCCATATAGAGTTGGTTAGGAGCGACTTTTTTAAGCTCATCACGGATAGTCTCAAAGTATGTCTCGGCGGTCTTGGTGTAGAAGGTTGTCAAATCCGCCCGTGCCTTCTTTTTCTCGGGAGCCTCCTGACTTTGCATCAGGGCTTGCCATGATGCGTGTTTGGTCCCCCAGGAAGAATTGAGCGTGTCGATTGCCCCATACTTTGCCTTGAGATCCGCGACAAAAACTTTCTTGGCAGGTTGATCGGCAGGTGAAACCAAGGCGGCTACAGCCAGTGACACTTCGTCTCCCCAGGCTATTTCATTATGCACGAAATATCCGATACACCATGGGTCATTTATGGCCCGATCCTTTTCTAATGCCAACCGCTCACGAAGGGCCATACGAAAGCTCGGGTCAAACACATCGAAAAACTTGCCCCAATAGCCCTCAGAGCCTTCCAGTCTTTTAGAACTGTAGCTGATAGTACACACATAAGGTGTCTTACACATCAGATAGATACTGCTGTCCGACCAGTTTGCAATAGTATTTATCCCCCAGCTTTTGAGCCTTCGATGCGTTACTTCGGCAAAGATGTTCTCCCAATCCGGCCCATATTTTAGCAGGAAGTTTGCCCGGCTGAAATCATAAGTTTTATACGGCGAATGGTCTTTGTAATATCCGTGAGGCGCCCAGCTTCCACCGCCATAAAACTTCGCAAAAGGAAAATCAGTATCAGGCAGGTCTCGATAATAATGTTCACGGTCGGTAATCGGTGTTGCATTAGCACTGCGGACACAGTCGATACCCTGCGAGAAGAAAAGTCGGCCCTGCGGGTCCACCAGCCACCACTTGCCCTTATATTTTTCGACGCGGAAAAAACCCGTAGCTTCAAGCTTTGGTCCCGCGGTCCAGCCTCCGTATTTGTTACGGTCGCCAGGCCCGACGTGAAATGCAATGTCCTTCTCTTCCTCCTTGCCGTTCGCAATCAGCTCCTTCAAAGAATGTATCTTTCCGGGCCAGTCTTTATGAATATACTGGCCAAACTCATCGATGAAGGGAAAGAAAGTCTTTACATCCAACGTCTCGATTCGACCGCCTGCGTGGATATTTTTAATCTCAAATACATGGTCGATACCGGGCTTAGTCACATACATAAGCAACTGAGTAATATTGGCAGGATCAACCTTGCCGGAGTGCACAGGCGCCCCCCGCATTCCAATCAGCTCAACCGGCTCGGAAAGTCGCCATGGAGTGGGAAATAATCGCACAACAAGTGTTCCGGCTGACTTCGGTTTCAGTGCGATATTATCGGTTACACAGTTTTTTCTGCCATCAGCGCCGGGATTATCAACACGGCAGGAAACCGTAACCGGTTTTGTGCCGGGATTCTTTACATCGATAGAAACATACTCGTATTTGGACAGGTCCCATTTCCCCGCCGGAGCTTTTAAGGTAATACCGGGCCACTGATTCTTATGGCCGGTTTCTACACGCAGAGCTTTATTTGGGGATAGTGTGACCTTAGCGTCACTTGTTATTACGGAGCCGGTATCAAAATCCTGCTTAAAATCGAAAAGAACAAGTGACTGGCTATCCTGTGAAGCCGACATCACAACCAGCGTATTTGCAAGAATGCTCGAAACAATAACCAGCACAAAAATACCATTACGATTCATCACGTATCCTTTCAATCGAGTAGCACAAATAGAACCATCAGATATAAATTATTCCCGTTTTAATCCTTCAACAGAAGATACCACATAGTTTTGTATTTCGGTGACATTTCTATAAAGTTTCTTCCGCCTTCTGTGCGAACAGGAACATCAGCTTTTGCCAAACCGTCAGGCCCAAGCGCCTGGGCAATCCAGTTTCCTCTTGCTATTTCCACTGTCCCTTTGACCGTTTCAATCTGTACCGGTCCATGTCCCCATTGACGTCCCACTGTCCGCCTGTCTTTAGAGAACTCCATACCAACATTTTCGCACCTGCCGCAAGCAGTGATAAGAATTTTACTGCTCCGAGGCCAGGGCAGGCCATCAAGCGGAGTAGCTGTAATTACCGCAAAGGCGGGATCATCAATCTGACATCGTTCGAATCTGGAAGTATCTCCGGCCAAAACGCCCGCACCGGATCCGACATAATATAATCCCCTGCCGTTTTCAACCGACCATTTCAAACTTGTACGAGAAGGTGCTGTATATCCGATACCGGGGGGAGGTCTGAAACCTATGAACAACTTATTACTTAGTATGTTCTGACGTGTTGCACCAGATGCATCCGTAACAACGTCCAGCATATCACGGTCGTTTTGAATATGTAGTTGAGCAAGCTGATGCACCAAATCGGACGACCGATTTAATTGCGCAATCATGGAACCTTCAAGCGGTTGAACCAGCCCCTCACGGAATATAGCCGCCCCTGCACGCATAAAGCCCCACTTTGCCGGATTGGTGTCGATATCAAAATAGCTGTTCATATTCTCTCGGTACCAATCGTCGGAGCTGTGTGAGTATGTATATAGCCATACGGCGTCCCAGTCCTGGGCGGCCGCAAAAGAAGCTGCCATAGGAACACACTCTGCCTGTGAATCAAGAGGAGCGGGATGATTATATTCACTGAGAGTGAAAGGTTTAGATTGGAGACGCGAAGCAGCCAAGCGAAACAAAGTGGCTTCATCGGGATAGTCTGTCATCGGCTTTTGTTCGACAATCCAATTGTTACTGTCCCACGGCCTTCCGGGAAATCTTGGATGCTGCCAGTAAGCATGAACGTCGATAAAATCCATATCGCTCTGGGTATAAAGCCCCAAAGGCCCAAAGACAATCGTTCCGGTTACAAGGGCCTTGCAACCGAGGTCTTTTTTGATGAAGTTTCGCATCCCATCAAAATAAGCCTTTTCCGTTTCCGCCAGAAACCGCATCCTGTCGAGAGTGCGGTTGGGGCTTTCATTGTCGGCGAAAACAGCAACGCTTTGGCTTCCGACGGATTCTCCTTTCAGTAAACTTACCCTGCCGCCGGGATGAAGCTGGACATTGGCAAGGCGAATCGGGACTTTACCAGTACCAAAGGCAAAACTCAAGCGAGCGTTGTCGTCATCAGATTTAGCAACAAAGCCGAAACGAAACGTTTGCCACTTCCGCTTTAAATCCACCTGCCGTGAGAGGCCAAGATTGCCCCAAGGGCTATGGGCCTGACTGACAGAGCAGCTTATCTCCCTCGGTTCGTCGGCGGTGGCCTCAAATATAACCGTGTAATACTGCCCGGCCTTCAGAGGAATACCCCCCTGGTTAAACTGTAAGTGCCATTCGGTATCATCGGACTTATTAATCTCAATGCAGAGCGAGTTTTTAGACTGATAGCGATGCTGTGAGAGAGAAGCTTTGCATCCCGAATGCTGCTCCAGGTTCCAGCTCGTTGGAACATTTTTACCGGAGATCCTCTGCAAACTGCTGTTGCTCAGTAGATTTTTCCCGAGCGACTCGGCACCTTCAGACCAAATCCTTCGTAGTTTTTCATCTGAACCGTAGCGTTTTTTTAACCAGTCATTGTATTTTTTCTGCAGAATATCCGCATAGTACGGAGGAAGCGTCCGCAGCGTGTTATCATTGTCCCACATAAAGAAGCTGTTTTCATTAGTAATCTCGACAAACGCCACAGCCGGGTCATCGGCGTAACGAACTTTGCGATATGGATTGATATGGGTCAACAATTGACGGGCAAATTGTTTCTGAGCATCAATCAAAGCGGGCGTAAAAATATTGGAAATTTTATCGTATTGACGGTTAGCCTTTGCTAAGCCTAAATATTCGCTGTGCGCCCGGCCAACGTGCAGGTTGATATTGACACAAATCCCATGGCGGGCCAGTTGGTCGATGAAAAAGTCGAGTCTATCCAGCGCTTCAGGGCTAATAGTCTTACCATCCTCAGCGTTCCATAATCCCCGGGGCCAGCGTGCGCTATCCATGTGGTGGCACCGGACACTATTAACGCCGGCCGCAGCCAGACGGGCAGCGATATACGGGGCATCTTCATGGCTGGGCATATTTGCCCCAAATGACAGATTCACGCCCCAAAGTCTTACCCGTTCACCGCCTCGATAAAAGTGTCCATCCTGAGCCTGCAAACGACTACTGTCGGCCGTAATAGATTCAAATGAAGTAACGGCAATCAAAGAGTTGGGATTCGGTTTTGCAGGAATTACGAAAGGGACCATATCCCCTGCCATCGAAATCCTGCAGACAAGAGCACAGGTTATAAACACAGGAATAAGAAATTGTCTCGTGTGTTGTGTTCTTGTATTACTGCGGATCCTGTTGTAATGCTCCTGGTATCTCATAGAGGCCTCCTATCCAAATAAAATGAACTGGATTTAATGTATAATTACTTTTTCTTTAACTCTGCTTCGGAAAAAGCTCATATCAGATGATATAGTCTGCGCCCGGCACTATCAACAGAAAAACAGCCTCTTCGGCCTTAGTATCGTATTATTAATTACAGAATTTATAACGAAGCTTGCAAATAGACCTTCCAGAGAATATGATGGTGGCACAAATAGCAAACAAGAACTATCATGTACGGAGTACCCAATGGCGCATAAATTCATCAACGAGATTAACCCGGGAGAAACAATCGACGATATTTATATCGTGAAGGATCCGATTTTGCGGAGCACCACACGAGGCGACTTATATATAGCAATGTTCCTTCTGGATCGCACTGGACAACTGAACGGCAGGATGTGGCAGGCAACTGAAACGATTTATAAGGCGCTGCCAAAACCCGGCTTCGTTCATATACAGGGCCGAAGTGAGCTTTATCAGAACAACCTGCAAATAATTATAAATAACGTCAGCGTCGTCGATACAAGCAATGTCTGCATAGATGACTTTCTTGCGCGAACGGACAAAGACACAAAGCAGATGTTCGAGGATATAAAAAAGATAGTAAGCCGGGTCAAAAATCCACAATTGAAGGCGCTGGTCGGGGCATTCCTTGCTGATGCCGAGCTGATGGACAAATTTCAGAAAGCACCGGCTGCGATAAAAATGCATCATAATTATATCGGGGGACTGCTTGAGCACACCCACAATATGATGCGAGTGGCCAATGCGATATTACCGTTGTATCCGAACGTACAGGCCGACCTGGTTTTGGCAGGCATATTTCTTCACGATATCGGTAAGACCGAAGAGCTTTCGTATGATATGGCCTTTTCATACACCGATTCG
>CAZWME010000201.1:0-7620 GCA_964634515.1 uncultured Pirellulales bacterium
CGGCAACGGTTACAGTAGCGGGCGCATCTGCGAAACGTGCATTGGGCAGTAGTGCCAATGAGCATCTTGGAGTTGGCTTTATCGGCTGCGGAGGTCGTAGCCAGGCCCATCTTAAGGCCGTGCATTACCTGAAGAATAAGTACGGAAATGTTGAAATTGTTGCGGCCTGTGACGCATACCGGGAGCGAATGAAAAAAGTTGTGGACGGATACAAAGCAAAAGGATATTCAGATTATCGCGAGCTGCTCGCCGATTCAAATGTCGATGTCGTCTGCATCGCTACGCCTGACCACCAACACGGCTATCAGGCAATTGACGCCGTTCGAGCAGGCAAAGACGTTTACTGCGAAAAGCCGGTAACACACTGGCGGCAGTTTGAACTGACCAAGCGATTAGCAGCAGAGGTGAAAAAAAGTGGACAGGTCTTTCAACTCGGGTCCCAGGGAATGTACGACTCAGTATGGTGGCAAATGAAAAAGCTTATTGAAGACGGGCTTATCGGCCAGCCTGTCCATGCCGAGTGTGGTTATTTCCGTGTCGGCGACTGGGGTGAGCGAGGTATGCCAATTGACAATCCCAACGCCAAACCGGGTTCTGAGCTGGACTGGAATGCGTTTCTCGGCGATTCGCCCAAGCGGCCTTTCGACGTTAGCCGCTACTTCCGCTGGCGGATGTACGAGGATTATGCGGGCGGGCCTTCGACGGATTTATTTCCACACAGCCTGACTCCCGTAGTGTCCATGCTTGGAGTTGGCATGCCCAGCACAGTTGTTGCGACGGGCGGAATGCTACGCTATCAGGAGCGTGAGATTCCAGATACGTTTAATATGCTCATAAATTATCCTGAGAAAATTACCGTGGCCGTGCTTGGAACACAGGCCAACAACTATCCCGGCACCGGCAGCCGTGGTTCGGGACAGCGGATACCCGTAATTCGCGGGTGGGAAGGCACACTCACAATCGAAAAGAACGAAATAGTTTTTATACCAGCCGAGGGTTCCAATAAGAAGCCTCAGCGTTTCGCCATCGAGCATGGGGAAGATTTTGTCGGGTACTGGGGGAAATTCCTCGACTGCTGCCGGTCCCGCCAGAAGCGGACTCTAAGTCCAATGGATTTAGCCTATCACGTGCAAACGCCATTGCATATGGGTATGCTCTGTTTGCGCCAGGGCAAAGTGGCACGATTCGACCCGGTAAAAGAAAGAATTATCTTATAAATTCTCTTGCAGGTTGTATAATATACACAAGAATACAATATGCGTGAGGAGTAAGAATATGGTTATAAGCCTTTATTTATTTTAAAGGCACAGGAAATACAGACCTTATTTGAGAACGGAGGTAAAAAATGTGGAAGAAAATACTTATACTATCAATTGCGTGCGTTGTAATTACGGCCGGAATATCTATTGCCGAAAACAGGAGACCAGTAACAAATGAGGAGCAGAAATTAAAAGAAATTGCCGAGGAACTTCTTGCAAGGTCGCTTGAACATATAAAACGGTTCAACCAAGACCAGCACGAATATCAAGAAGCAAGAGAAGCAAGAAAGCATATCGAGGAGGAACTTCTTGTACGGCTCGACCGGGAACAACACGAATTCCAAGAAGCAAAAAAGTATATCGAGGAACTTCGTGCAATGTCGGGTGAACATATAAAACGGTTCGACCGAGACCAACATGGATTTCAGAGGGCAAGAGAGCGTATCGAGGAGCTTTGTGCGGCGGCAAGTGAGCATGAAGAGAACGCCAAACGCCTTCGGGCTGAAGCGGAGGAGATTGAACGGGAATTAGCGCGTGGATTCGAAGAAATGGAGAGGAACGAACATATCGAAAAGATGCACCACGAAATTGCCGAGCTCAAGGAGGCTGCTGAGCGCGCCGAGCGAGAAGGTCATCACGACGAGGCCGGCGAACTTCACGAAAAGGCTGAGAGGATAGCCGAGGAGATTCATGCACATCTAAGGGAAAACGAGGACAGAAAACTTCATGAAGTCGATGAGCGTATTGGGCACCTTCGGCGTATGGCTGAAGAGGTCGAAGAGCGCGGTGAGAAAGAACACGCAAGAAAACTCTGGGCCGAGGCCGAAGAACTCGAGCATTCATTGAAACGTGAAATTGAACGTCGAGAAATTGCCAAGCATGTGGAAGAGATGCACCACAGAGTTGCCGAACTCGAGGAAGCTGCTGAGAATGCCGAGCGGGAAGGCCATCACGACCATGCAGATAAACTCCGCGAAGAAGCCCGCAGATTAGCTATGGAAATAAACGAAACCGTTCATCGTGAGAAGGCCCACGATATGGAGAGAGAAATCGAGAACCTTCACGCTCTTGCCAGAGAAGCGAAAGAGGCCGGTAAGCACGACAAAGCGGAAGCTATCTTTCGGGAAGCCGAACAATTGAAACGTCATCTTGCAGAGATTACCGAGCCTCAAGAAAAAAGGGAGCATAAGGAAGGTTTGGAAAGCCAGGTTGAGATACTGAGAGATGAAGTCAGCCGTTTGCGAGAGGACATTGAGAAACTCGAAAACATTATACGTCAAAAAGTAATGAACCGTTGAATCAAGAGCTTTGAGACTACCCTATAATGCAGGATTATAAATCAGCAAGTCTATCGGCTTGCTGATTTTTTTGTCATGTGCTTTTGATTAAAAGCTGTTCCGAACGACTCAAGAAAAGAGAAATAATAGTGGTTTTCGGAAGCCGATGCTGGTATTATATTGATTCGGTGTTCGGCAACGTCGCTGAACGGTAGCCAATTGAGGAGAATTTCGAATGACAGGAACAAAATCAGAGGAGCTAATTATGAAAAAGGGTGTAAAAGTGATTAAGATTGTCGTTTGTCTGCTTTTAGTGGCAACGGTTTTAGGCGTAAGCGGCTATGCCGCAATTGAAGTTAAGAAGTACGCCGTACATGATATGGAGCGTAAGAATCCGCCGGTGATCGAACCGGCCAGACGATTCGGGCAGCCGCCGTCCGATGCGATTGTTTTGTTTGACGGTACAGACCTTTCGGAATGGAAAAGCGACAAGAGCAACGGTGAAGCAAAATGGGAGATAATTGATGATTATATGGAGGTGCCCACAAAGGCGGGAGGAATTCATACAGAAAAAGTATTCGGCAATTGCCAATTGCATGTCGAGTGGCGTACCCCTACGGGTCTTGACCCCAAGATAACCGATCAGAAGCGCAGCAACAGCGGCGTATCAATTATGGACAGGTACGAAGTTCAGGTGCTCGATTCATATACGGATGACAACTACAAAACCAACAGGACATATGCAGACGGCCAGGCGTCGGCGATATACGGCCAGAATCCTCCGATGGTGAACGCCTGTCGAAAGGCCGGTAGATGGCAGAGCTATGACATCAGCTTCCTTCGTCCACTATTCGATGAAAACGGCAAGTGCATTCGCAAGGCGCGGATTACAGTGATCCACAATGGTGTTGTTGTTCATAATAACCTTGAAATCGAGGGAACCACTTCACATAAGAGAAAAGCCCGGTACACACCTCATGGCAAGGGGCATATCAAACTCCAGGACCATGGCAATCCGATGTGCTTTCGTAATATCTGGATACGCGAGCTGCCGGAACAGCCGTATCTGATTCAAGACTGATAATTTATCGCCGGGATTTTGGAAATAAAAGCAACAGATATATTCAGGAAAGGAATAGAAATGAACTTTACGAAGACAAAAATGTTCACGGCAGCTATAGCTACCATACTGTTAATGAGTATTGTCAATGCTCAGGTTCCAACGGTACCGGAAGTATCCAGGGACAAAGTTATTTGCTTTGCACTTTACACCGTCCACAACAATATTATGAAGATGACCGCTCAGTTGTATCCGCTTGAAGAAGGTGAAGACAGGACGGTCCGGCTCGAAACCAAACAGTCTGGAAGCTGGAAACAAATAGCCCGGACCCAAGTTGTTGAAAGGGGCTGGACTGCGGTTTTTCGAGTTGAGAACTGGAACACGAAAAAAGATATCGAATATCGTGTTGTTCACGGCAAGAATGCTTATTACACGGGTATTATCCGCAAAGACCCTGTTAATAAAAATACCATCGTCGTGGCGGCGTTTACAGGTAATTCAATATATATAAAACACGGCGGAGATATACCAAAAGTCGATATCGTTGAGAACCTCAAAAAGATCAAGCCCGACCTTCTGTTTTTCTCCGGAGACCAGGTCTATGACCATAACAGGCACTATGCCTACTGGCTTAAATTCGGCAGGGACTTCGGTGATATTATTCGCAATACCCCAACGATAACAATACCCGACGACCATGATGTCGGCCAGGCCAATTTATGGGGCGCCGGAGGAAGGCTTTCGCATACTCGTGCCGGTCATGACGGCGGGTATGCCGCCCCGCTCGAGTACGTTAAAGAAGTTGAGCGGGCACAAACCAGCCATTTGCCCGACCCATACGATCCAACTCCAATAGAACGAGGTATCGGGGTTTATTATACTTCCCTGACCGTAGGCGGAATAAACTTCGCCATTATCGAGGACAGGAAGTTCAAGTCAGGTCCGGACGGACTTGTTCCCAAGCGCGGGCCCCGGCCTGACCATATCCTGGACCCTACTTATGATCCGAAGAGTGTGGACGTGCCCGGGGCTATATTATTGGGTGAACGCCAGTTAAAGTTCCTGCGTCAGTGGGGAACCGACTGGCGCGGCGCCGATATGAAGGCCGTACTGTCACAGACGATCTTTTGCGGCGGTGCGCATATTCACGGCAAGACAGGGAACCGGCTTCATGCCGATATGGACTCAAACGGCTGGCCTCAAACGGGACGTAATAAAGCAATCGCAGAGATACGCAGGGCCTTTGCCATACATATTGCGGGCGACCAGCACTTAGCGACAATCTTTCATCACGGGATAGACGACTGGAACGACTCGTGCTATTCGTTCTGTGTGCCCTCTATTGCGAATCTCTACCTGCGGTGGTGGAAGCCGCTTGAGGCGGGTAAGAATCGCGAACCGGGCAGGCCGGAATATACTGGGGAATTCTCAGATGGTTTTGGAAATAAAGTGACGTGCTTAGCTGTCGCCAATCCGAGCCCGGAGCCGAACGGCGGGCAGAAGCTGACGACGCGTGCGGCTGGCTTCGGTATTGTAAAATTCAATAAGAAGAAAAGAGAAATCACAATCGAATGCTGGCCCAGAAATATAGATATCACAAACCGAAATACCAAGCAATATCCCGGGTGGCCCAGGACCATTAAGCAGGAAGATAACTATGGGCGTAAGGCCGCGGCTTATCTGCCGACTATACAAGTCAGAGGTATGAGAAATCCTGTTGTGCAGGTCATTGACGAGTCGAACGATGAAATCATCTACACCCTTCGCATCAACGGAACTTCGTTCAGACCCAAGGTCTTTAAGGAAGGCTCTTACACAGTCAAGGTCGGCGAACCTGGTACAGATAAGACAAAAACCCTCGAAGGTGTCCGAAGCCTTTCGCCTGATAAAACCAAAAAGATACGAGTAAGGCTCTAAGTTCGAGTTCTTGTGAAGACATATAGTTAAATAAGCTTGCAAAAAAAGCCTGAGCGACCGGGTCGGGGATTTGGTGTAAACAGACCTTTGATAGTTTTATCGGAGGTCTTTTTTTGTGTCTTTATAAACCGAGTCTAAATGGAGACTTCTGATGAAGACGAGTTCGTCCACTCTACAGCCTGTAATCCTCACAAAAAGGGCATTACATGGCTTTTGTGAGAAAGTGTGAGTGTATTTAGAAAAAGCCCCTGCCTTGAAGGAGTGTGTTTAGTACAAAACAGGGGCTTAACGACTTCCTTCCCTGGAACAAGACACCCATCCCTGGGATACGAAATATCAGAGACTATATCCAAGTACCATCTGTGATACCTGATGTAACGGATTTTCCGAATTAAAAACTTTTTTTACGTTAATGAATACCCTTCAAGACAAGTTTGTTTTCTAAAAGGCCTGCCGGGCTGTCCTTCAATCGGGCAGATACCGCATCCATTCCGGCCAGTTCTCCGGCATCGCACCGCCGGCCCGCGTCCACGGCCCCGCTTCATCATACTCCCGGTTCCATTTCATTTGCCAAAGCCTCTTGAGCCGGACGTGCCGGACCGACCAATCCAACATGGCTACGTTAATCGCTTCATTATGTCGGTTCAGGCAGAAACGTTTCATGTTATCCCCAAAGCTATAACTCCAATCCCCTTCGAATTCAGGAGGATTGTCAACGTGGTGCGGGGCGCCGCCCACCCAGAGGCAATCGGCAAAAGCCGGGATGTAACTGGCCAGTTTGACATTCTTCGTTCGCCAGTTCATAGTGGTGGAGGCCCCCCATTGCTGTTCCACACCGGGGGGCGGATTGAAAAGGAACTCGTTAATACCGTAGCTGCCGGTATAGTCCCCGGATCTCCAAAGCAAGAACGTATCGCCCCAATCCGCCCGGCCCACGTCCTTGCGCTCGCTGACCATGGGACAATAGCGCATATCGCCGGCCTTGTAGTAAGGTTCCGCCGGCTCCATCCATTCGAAATAGTTGCCTGCACCGGCCATGAAGTAGCCATTGTTATCATCGGCGTAGAAATTCAGCACCAATCCCCACTGCTTCAGATTCGACAGGCAGACAACCGACTTGGCCTGTTTGCGCACCTCCTGAAGCGCCGGCATCAATATCGCCATCAACAATGCAATAATGGCAATCACAACGAGGAGTTCGATCAAGGTAAAGGCCTGTCGTTTGGGATTCATTACATACCTCCTTTTCCTCTGGATTTCCCATTTGCATTTTTTTTGAGATTCTCCTGCAAGCTTCAAGTCCCACAATAATAAAATGTCATCTCAATTTCAACATTATTCCGGCATGTTCAAGATGCTGCACCACAAAAAAACAGCCCTCTTCAAGGGCCTTTGAAGTTTGCCATCCAGGGAGCTTCGGTCTGCCAGTCAGGCAATGGTGCCGTTAAACTAAAGTTTTTGGCCCATTTTAATCGCCATAATTCCTTCAGCCAGACCTTCCTCGCCGAATAGTCCATAAAGATACCGTTTATGCCCTGCTGGTGCCTGTTCATGCAAAAGCGGTTCATGGATTCCGAATGAGGAGCGAGCCGTTCACCGTCATATTTGGGGGGGGCATCGTCATTCTCCGGTCCACCGCAAAAGAACCAGCAGTCCAGAAACAATGGAATGATAGCACCTCTCTTCACATTGACAGTACCCCAGTAGTATTTTGCAGACTGGCCATAAAGCGGGTCCTGCCCGGCCACATAGACCCAGTGGTTGATTCCATAGCTGCCGTACGTACCGACCGGCCCCCATTGTTCGTTTGGCGTCATACCGATCTTGCCCCAGGACGTAAATGTGTCGCCACCTCCTCCGAGTGTGGTGCTGGCCCCGGGCGGGTAAGTCGGGACCTGAATTCTTTTGACCATCGGGCAGACGCGTATCTTCTCTTCCCGATAGTAGTAGTCGAACAGGACATTGATCCAGCGGCCGGACGACTGCGTGCGTCTGGGAAAGCATCCGTTGTTGTCGTTGGTGTACATGGCAAAGATAGTGCCCCACTGCTTGAGGTTCGACTGACAAGCAACCCCTCTTGCCTGTTCTCTAACCCGCTGCAACGCCG
>CAZWME010000202.1:0-7612 GCA_964634515.1 uncultured Pirellulales bacterium
ATGAATTCTTAATTTTCTGTTCTTCTTCGGCCATATCTTCTTATTTCGCCCCCCCACTGCTCTTTCTGTTCGTACTTGAAAACGAAACAGTGGGGACACAAGTGAGGGCGCATCCCACAAACTATTTTCTTAAGAAACAGCAATAACTGTGCCAGAGACCGTTATTGCTATTAGGATTGATGTATTTATAGACATTTTGCCCGAAAAATCAGACTGAAGCATTATTTTAAGTATTTTACGCAGGAAAAAGATGTCAGGATTCTATACGACTCGACAGATTTTCAGACAACGATCGGTCATATATTTATGAGGGAACGACAACAGTTTGTGGCAAGTACGATGAAGTAACTTCGTTTTGCCCCTGTTCTTTGTTACTACATACGATACTTGAATTCTTTTCGATATTGTACTGCTTGACCTTTGCATAAAGGGTAGCTCTGGTTATACCCAGGAGAGCTGCAGCCCTTGTCTTTTGCCAGCCAGTTTTCTGCAAAGCCCGAGAAATCAGCTCGCACTCAGCCTTTGCCAACGAAAAATCTTTAATGAGTCCGGGCGTTTTATTTTTCGATACATCAGACCATTCAGCCGGCTCAATAATAATTCCATTTAATCCTATTTTTTCTGTTGTTTCCAACAAAATCGCCCTTTCTATAACGTTACGCAACTCGCGGATGTTGCCGGGCCAATCGTGTTTCTCCAAAGCCTCAATAGCTAATTCAGTGAGAGACGTTATCTTGCCGTACTTATCCGGACAGATAGTCGATGTCCTGAGAAAGTACTCAGCCAAAATCCGGATGTCCTGCCTTCGCTTTTGCGAGCGAAGAGGCTCAAGAGTGACAGGACAGATATTCAGACGGTAATAAAGGTCACGACGGAAGCGATTGGCTTGTACTTCATTTTTAAGATTACGATTGCTTGAAGCTATTATCGTGGCATTGCAGGCGATATTTTTAACACCTCCGACTTTTCGGAAAGATTTTTCCTGTAGGACACGCAGCAATTTAGCCTGCAGATCCATGGGCATCTCACTTATTTCATCAAGTAAGAGCGTTCCGGATTCAGCTAATTCGAGCAGTCCTGTTTTCTCGCGGTCGGCACCTGTAAAAGACCCTTTCACGTGTCCAAAAAGTTCGCTTTCCAATAGATTCGCCGTTAGAGCCGCACAATTAACAGCTACATATTGCTCGTTCGGATGCCTTAGAACATGTATCGCCTTAGCTGCAAGCTCTTTGCCTGTGCCTGTTTCACCCACTATCAAAATCGGGTTACACCTGCTTGCAGCCACAAGCTTAATCATGTTAAGAGTATTGAGTATCGCTTTACTTGAGCCTACCATAGAGACAGAGCAAGCCAGGTCGTCAGAAAAAAAAGGGCTTGTATTTTTTTCAATGATGGTATCTTTTGATTTACTTTTTATCCTTTTGATAATTCGCTCCAACCGAGCATAATCCTGTCTTGTATTCAGATAGTCATAGGCCCCAATCCGTATAACCTCTGTAGATAAGTCGTTATTATCCTCACCACAGCCAACCACTACGATTGGAACATCGGTTGATTTTTTATCGGTCCTTTTGACGAATTCATTCTTATCATTAGCACTGCTTTGAAAAATGAATTCACGGACATTATTAATTCCAAGCCACTGGTCGAAAAGAATCAAATCCGGATTGACCGTTTGAATGATCTCCACTGCATCAGCCAGGTCATCAGCCCCAAATACTTCCTGACCATACTTCTGAGCCAGTTGTTGAACTTCAGGGTCTTTACTTAGTGTAACAATTCTACTTAAAGTCATCCTTGCCCAAAATTAAACTACTATTAAGAGTTGTTCTTCCTTAAATCATTTCATACAGGTATTTATGTTCCACAGATAGTGGACAATATAAAGCAGTAAATCGACAGATATCCAACGACAACTTTAATTTTTTATGGGACCGGCCAATAATGTCACCGATTTGTTATACTTAAAGATGTCCTCGACACAGGTTGATGGTTTTATAGGACTTTTCTAAAAAGAAAAAAACCAAAACAACAGCAAGACGGTATCGCTTTTTATGGGACGTTTTATTGTCACCAGGTAAGATTAATGCAAATCAGCAACGATTCTCTGCAAAACCATCAAGTCAAAGCGGCAAATATTTCTGAGATAAAGGAAAATTTATCCTCTGTAATAATCTTTTAACAATCCGCACTCCTGTCTTTATTTAACTTTTTATTTTCCGTAATATCAGTTGCGACAAGAATTTGTGCATCACTAAAGGCAGCGGCGGCTTTAATGTGGCACAACAATTGCTTCCTTTGACCTGACGCCGTTATATTTTTGGCGTTGAATTACGCTCGACATTTTCGAGACTCAAAAAGAAATTTGTTTTTGTCATTTATGAAAGGTTAAAAAAATCATGTCTTCAATATCAGATATAACCTCAGCAAGCAAAATCCAGATGGATTATATGAATCTTCTGATAACTCAACTACAAAACCAGAATCCACTGGAACCATTAGACAATAACGAAATGGCATCTCAACTGGCACAATTCTCACAATTACAGCAGCTTGAAACAATGAACGAAAGCTTTGCAGATGTGCTGATTGCTACACAACGCAACTATGCAAGTTCATTACTGGATAAAACTGTTACGTTCTACTCACAAGATGAAATTACCGGTGAACTCGAGCAAAAGAAAGGTACAGTTGATTCTATTTTCCATGATCCTGTAACACAGGAGGCTCTCTTGGGAGTAAAGGTAGGCGAAGGTGATGATATGGAGGAATATACCCTTGGTTTGAGTGCTGTTATATTGGTAGAAAACTAAAATAGATTTTTTTTAGATTAAGAATATAAGGAGAAAGAAAGATGAGTTTTGCATTGGCAGCAGGAGTATCGGGGCTTCAAGCCCATCAGAAAATGATTGACGTAGCCGGTAACAACCTGGCCAATGTCAATACCACCGCTTTTAAGGCCAGTAATATTACCTTCTCGGAACTACTGAGTGAGACGATAAAAAAAGCATCGCAGCCAACAAGCACCGTCGGCGGCACCAATCCTCAGCAGATGGGCACAGGTGTTGGAGTAGCCGGTATAACCCCAAATATGACACAGGGCAGTATCGTAAACACCGGTAATCCTCTGGATTTGGCATTAGAAGGAGAAGGATATTTTGTAGTAAGTGACGGTCAACAGAACATTTTCACTCGCGCAGGTGCCTTTGCCGTTGATGCGAACTCAATTATGGTTGACCCTGCCACGGGTTATCGTGTCCAGCGTATTGGCGCAATAGGCGAAAGTGACGGCTTCCAGATTGCCGGTGACAGTGACCTTCATATACCTTACGGAATACCGATGCCGGCACAAGCCACATCAACAATGACAGTATCAGGCAATTTAAGCTCCGATGCAGATCTTGCGACACCACAGACACAACAGTTAGGTGCAAATATTACATACACAAGCGGTGGCACTGCGGCAGTAGGTACCACATTAATTTCCGACCTCGATCAATTTACCGGAACTTTAAGCTCGGGAACAATTACCTTCTCCGGCTATAAACCGGATGGTACAGCTTTAGGCAGCGGTCCAACCACCGACCTGACAATGTCGATTACCTCAACCACTACCTTAAACGACGTACTTACCTGGCTGAACACTAATGAGGGCACTGCCGCGGTTTCAGAAATTCAGACTGTAACGCTGGCCACAGCCCCCAACAATGATCCGGACGGCGGTACATTTACTCTTACCTATGGCGGTGAAACAACAACACCTTTAGCCTGGAACGCTACGGCTAACGATATCGTAACCGCGCTTGAAACATTGTCAACAGTTAACACGGGCGACATAGCTGTCTCAGCGTCTATGGACGACGGGGTGACTTTCACGTTTGCAGATACACTGGATGATGTCGGACTGATAACGATTAATTCTTCCCTGACCGATGGAGGTGTTCCAGTAACCGGCTCAATCGCAGAGACAACAAAAGGACGGGCCGTTCAGGGCGTTCTTGGCAGCACCGCCACGGCGTCTTTTGTTAACGGGCAACTACGTATAACCGATACGGCGAGCGGCTACAGTAAATCTGATTTGACTATGACATATAGCGGTGACGGCACACTTACAATACCGGCGTATTTCGAATTGTTGACCGTCGGCGGCAACGAAGTCAAAAGTGTTAATATTATGACTTATGACTCTGTGGGAGGTAAACACGTTTTCTCGGGCGCATTTGTCCGGACCAACACCGCCAATACATGGGATATGGTGCTGACATCAATCAGCGGCGATATCAATCAGATAACGATACCAAACCGTCGTATTGAAAACATAACCTTTGATGCCACGAACGGCTATTATACAGGAGTAACCGGTGGCTCCAGCAACCCATCTGAATTTGCAATAAGCTATGCAAATGATCCTTTGAACCCACAAACCATCGCTTTAGATTTTGGCACGGTTGGCCAATTAAACGGTCTGACACAGTTTGCCGGGAACTCTACGGCGGTAGCAAAAGATCAGGACGGCTACGAAGCAGGTCAACTTTCCACTGTATCTGTTAATAATGAAGGTATAGTAATCGGTGCTTTTTCCAACGGCATCAAAAAGGACATCGGCGCCATACAGATTTCTTTGTTTCAGAATACATCAGGTCTTGAAAGTATCGGCAGTGGTTATTTTACCTCTTCGGCCAACTCAGGAGTACCGGTCGCTACCCAGGCAATGTCCGGAGGCGCCGGCTCGGTCCACGGGGGAGCACTGGAAAAATCCAACTCAGATGTTGCGACCCAATTTGTTTCTATGATTCAGGCACAAAACGGCTTTCAGGCCAATGCGAGGACCATCCGGGTTGCCAATGACATACTGCGAGAGCTTAGCAACCTTATCAGGTAGGTAGTAATTTTGGGAAATTAAGATGCCAATATCACACGTGATGACATCAGGCTTTAATATGATTTTTTTGGCCCTCACGCCGATAGAGCGGTGGAAGGCCGCAGGACGGCAGAATACCGGTCTGAGCGAACATTGGTTTGTTCTCACAGGGATAGCAGTCATAATCATACTGACTGTTCTGCTTTTGATAGTCAGCTATAATCGGATTTCGCGGGAACGAAAGTTAAGTGGGCAGTTATTTTTTGATTATGCCGAACAACGGGGTTTGAGCGGACGGGAGCGCCAGATTTTGCTGAAGACAGCACAAAAGGCAGGACTTAAAAGAAAACAAGCCATTTTTAGCATGGTAGGCGCCTTTGACACCGGAGCAAGAAAAATGATAAAAGAATGCCTTGCACAGCAGGGAGCAGAAGAAAGCAAATGGTTAAGAACCGAACTTTCCTTTCTGCGTCAAAAGCTTGGCTTTCAGAAAAAATCCTCCGTTTCAACAGGCTCGGCATCTAAATTGAAGAGACCGAGCAGCAGACATATTCTCACAGGCAAAAAACTTTATATAACGCGCCGTAACAATCCCGACTTGGGTGATTTGGGTGACATTGAGTCAATTGTGATAAAAAATGACAATATGGAACTTACCATAAAATTGACAACGCCTGTTGAAAGTAAGCTTGGCGAACTCTGGCGTGTTCGTTATTCTTTCGGCGCCTCCGTATGGGAGTTTGACTCATCGGTAGCTCGTTGCAACGATGACATTCTGGTTTTAAATCATAGTGATGATATTCGTTTCATAAGTCGCCGGCGTTTCCTTCGTGTTCAAGTAAACATGCCGGCTTTTATCGCACACTTTCCATTCTCAAGAGCGCTCTCGTCAAATACAAATAACAACAGCCAAAAAGTTCATGCGATAAAACAAAGTTCGGTAAATGAATCAGACAACTGGGTTCCGCCCGAATTTATGCCGGCAACAGTTACCGAACTGGGCGGTCCCGGTCTCAGGATAGAAACCAAGCTGGAGGTAAAATTAGGCGACAGAGTATTGGTAATAGTTAATCTGAGTGCAGAAAAGACCCAGGACTTAAATCCGTCCTCAACAAGCACTTCACTGCGTTCTGTCTTATCGAGGGACAGAAAGAGTACGCCATCAAAAATAGTAGAAGATATCGGTGAGGTCAGACACATAAGAGCCTTAGAAAACGGTTCATCGATAGCAGTTGAGCTGACAGGACTAAGCGACTCAAACCTTAACGAGCTTATTCGCGCTACCAATGCTGCTTATAGAAGAACCGGCGGCAATAGCAAAGATGCTCCGAATTCAATAAAGTCAGAAGAAATAGTTTCGGAACAGGCGATTGCGCAAGGAGAGTGAAATGTCAGAAATTATGCCCCAGGTCAGTTCAAGCATTAACGCCTTAATGCGGGAATATGAGACAATTACGAACAATCTGGCCAACGTAAGCACTGCCGGGTATAAGCGCAGGTGCAACGCATTTTCAAAATCCCTTCAGGGCCAGATGTCAGGTGCAGATAAGTATTTAGCCGGCAGTATTGATCTGAATTCATCGCTTGATTTTTCCCAGGGCAATCTTTCTGAGACCGGCCGAACGTTGGATTTCGCCATATACGGTAAGGGATTTTTCGTTATAGAAACACCCGACGGTCCGCTTTACACTCGCAATGGTATATTTCAGACAAACCAAAATGGTCAAATAATTGATTTACAGGGACGAATTGTTGCCGGAGATGCGGGTCCTATCACAATACCTAACAATATGATCTCGCAAGTGAGCGTCTCAAGCGATGGAAACATAAGCGCCAGTGGTATTCCTATCGGAAAATTTCAATTAGTTGATTTCGAAGACAACGAAAACAAACTTGTGCCAACCGGAGATAGCTGTTACCGGATGCCGGATAAGAACATTCAGCCGGCTGCATCTGAGAATATCATCGTAAAGCAAGGCAGCCGGGAGGTATCCAATGTTAAGATGATAGAGGAATTAGTTGATATGATAATGGTTACCAGGTTATACGAAGCGAACATGAAATTCATTGCAGCCAGAAAAGAAGTAGCCAGCAGTATTACAAGCGCAGCTATGGCCTAAACATGTTCGGAATCTATGAGGTAAAAGGCAAACTCAAAAGTTGCAGGATTTTCAAACTGTTAAGATAAGGAGAACAATATTATGTTAAGAGCATTTTCCACTTCAGCAACGGGTATGGAGGCCCAGCAGACAATGGTGGATGTGATTGCTAATAATCTTGCCAACATTAACACCATGGGATTTAAGAAAAGCCAGGTTGCTTTTCAGGATTTGCTTTATATCAAGCTTAAAGATGCAGGCGCAGAAGTAGTTTCCGGCTTAAAAACTCCTAACGGTATAGAAGTAGGCAGTGGAGTCCGTGTAGCCGGTACTATAAGAATTTTTAGCGGAGGTGAGCTTCAAAGTACCAATCGTTCCCTCGATATAGCTATTTCAGGCGAAGGCTTTATTCAGGTAAGCACACCAAGTGGCGAGACAAAATATACTCGTGACGGATCGCTGCAAATAAATGCCGACGGCGAATTAGTTACCACCACCGGATATCGTATAGAACCTCCTATCAGCATCCCTACGGATGCGACATCTATTGATATTGGCAAGGATGGAAGCGTTAACGTTTCAGATCCTACAGGAACACAATCAGTTGTAGGAACATTAGAGTTAGCACGTTTTCCAAATCCTTCGGGCCTAA
>CAZWME010000203.1:0-7587 GCA_964634515.1 uncultured Pirellulales bacterium
AAAATTTATAAGAATACAAAATATATCTCAAAACGGCTTTGGGCAACACGCCCTTGAGTGAATTGTAGTCAATATATACTCTTACGCCAAGACAAAAAAAAGTATTCAGAAGTGCATCCGGGAAAGTCCCTTGGATTCCAGCCTTTACTGGAATGACAGTGGCGGTACACTTCGAAAAGATTCTCGCTTAATCAATTATGTCAGGTTATACTGTGGGCTTATAGTCTTAGTATAGCGTCCTATGGAATTAGGGACAGACAAGATAGTTGCAGAGATAATCTCCCGGCTGAAATCAGCTACAGGTGGCGAAGAGACGGTTAAAGTCGAGGGGACGTGGGGTTCGTTTGCGCGCCTTTTGGGGGCTTACATATCAGAGAAGGCCTCTCGGCCGATTCTGTATATATGCCCGCACATTGATGATGCCGACAAGGCGGCGGATGATTTGCATACATTTGGGGGTGAAAGAATTGACACATTCGGTGCATGGGAAGGAGAGGAGGACCTGGCGGACGCTACCGATGAGATAAGGGCCGAGAGACTTAAGACCGTTTCTCGTGTTTCGTCTCTCATACCTGGTTCCGAGAAAGGTGCGTTTATTATAGCGGCGCCGATACAGGCGCTTTGTCAGCCTATACCGAAGCCGGAAGCAATAGAAGCAAGCTGTCTTCGATTGAAAGTAGAAGGAGAAGCCTCGCCGGAACAGGTCGTTGAGTGGCTGGTTGAAAATGGTTTTGAGCGTGTGGAAAGGCTTGACTTGCCGGGCCAGTTTGCACGCCGGGGAGGGATTGTTGATATTTATGCTCCGCTAATGAGCAAGGAAACACTATCGGACAAAGAACAGGATGACTCATCGGAAGATGCAGAGGCGGTCAGGGTCGAATTTTTCGGTGATACTATCGAAAGTATCCGCGAAATCAATCTGGATACTCAGCGTTCAAGTCAAAAGATAGAAAGTATCAGGATAGTTTCAGCGGTTTGCGGTGCCGATGAGCAGCAGAGAGAGCTTTTTATAAATATCCTGCCGAAAGATACCTTAATAATTCTTGATGAGCCGGGTGAGATTGAAAAAGTTGCTAATGTTTATTTAGAGCGGCTTGAAGATGCAAGTCGGCTATACAAATGGCCGGATATTTACAAGGCGATGTCGAATTTCACACAACTTAGAATATGCCGGTTTGCCACTGGTGGGCAGGAAGATTTCCTCAAAGTGGATATCAAGAGTGTTCAGCAGTTTCAACACAAGGCGACTTCAGTGTGGGCCGGGCATAAAGCGGCGCTGGAAGAATTGGTGCAGGAGGCAAAAAAGGGAAAGGAAGTGCTGCTTTACTGCGAAAGCTCGTCTGAGCTTAAGAGGGTGGGCGAAATTATAACGGATATTAATAAAGCAATTCCACCAAGATTCAAGCTTTTGTCGGGTTTTATTCATCAGGGCTTTGTTATAAATTCGTTGAAACGGATTTTGATAAGCCATCATGAGCTGTTCGGACAATACGCTCTTAAGAGAAGGCGCAGACCTGCTCGGCCGACGTCGCCGGTGGATACGCTCAGCGATTTGCAGGAAGGAGACTATGTTGTTCACGCTTCATATGGTATCGGCAAGTTTTCCGGGGTGAAAACGATACGGGAAAAGGGCGGTACGAATGAGTATCTTACAATTGGATATGCGGACGGTGTTAAAATCCAGGTTTCGGTCCGTAATATCGCGCTGGTGCAGAAGTATATTGGGACAAGTCCGAAACGTCCGAAGCTGAGCAAGGTCGGCTCAAAAAGATGGCAAAAGCAGAAAGAAAAGGTAGCGCGTTCGGTACGGGACCTTGCGGTGGAATTGCTCGATGTTCAGGCGAGCCGCCAGGCGACGGGTGGGATTGCATTCGAGGAAGATTCGAACTGGCAGGCCGAGTTCGAAGAATCATTTGCTTATCAGGAGACGCCGGACCAGAGCACGGCCATAGGCCAGATTAAAGCGGATATGCAGCAGGCCGCGGCGATGGACAGGCTGCTGTGCGGCGATGTTGGCTATGGCAAGACGGAGCTTGCGATGCGTGCGGCGTTCAAGGTTGTCGAGAACGGAAAGCAGGTTGCTATTTTAACGCCGACAACGATTTTGTGTGTGCAGCACGGCAGGACTTTTACCGAGCGGTTTGCAGATTTTCCGGTTTGTATCGAGGTCTTGAATCGATTTAAATCCCAAAAGCAGGCAAAAGACATAATTGCGAGGGCGAAGGATGGCAGGGTGGATATTCTGATAGGGACGCATCGGCTTTTCAGCGGTGACGTTGGATTCAGAGATTTGGGGCTTTTGATAATCGACGAGGAGCAGCGCTTCGGGGTCGAACATAAAGAAAGGCTCAAAAGGCTGCGTGTCAATGTTGACGTTCTTACGATGACTGCTACGCCGATTCCCCGGACACTGCATATGTCGCTGTTAGGGCTGCGCGATATAAGCTCGCTGGCGACGCCGCCACTGGACAGGCGAAGTATAGTTACGACGGTTACTGCTTATAATAACGAGCTTATCAAAAAGGCAATCTACAGGGAGATGAACCGGCAGGGGCAGGTTTTTTTCCTGCATAACAGGGTCAAGACGATTGAAAAAAAGGCGTGGGAAATCCAGAAGCTGATCGGCGATGCAAAGGTTACTATAGCACATGGCCAGATGAGCAAGAGCGAGCTTGAAACTGCGATGATAGAGTTTGTAACGGGCCAAACCGACGTGTTGGTTTGCACAACGATTATCGAGTCGGGATTGGATATTCCGAATGCCAATACGATTTTTATAAACGATGCGGACAGGTTCGGCCTTGCGGAGCTTCATCAGCTTCGGGGCAGAGTGGGCAGGTATAAACATCGGGCGTATGCTTATATGCTGATGCCGAGGTCGCGGTCGATTACGCCATTAGCGGCCAAGCGATTGAAAGCTATCGAAGAATATTCTCACTTAGGGGCGGGTTTTAGAATAGCGCTGCGGGACTTGGAAATTCGCGGAGCGGGTAATATATTAGGCTCTGAGCAGTCGGGTCATATCCAGATAGTTGGATACCAGATGTATTGTGAGCTGTTGACCGAGGCCGTTAGAAAATTAAAAGATGAGCTGGTTGAACCGATACCGACGGCGGTTATCGATTTGGGATTTGCAACGTACATACCGAAAAATTATATACCTGTTAACAGGCATCGGATGGATGCCTATCGTAAGATTGCTGTTGCAAGAGGTGACGAGGACCTGGAGCAAATAAAGGGCGAGTTAACGGATGTTTACGGCCCGATGCCGGATGAGGTAAAGCTGCTGCTGGATTTGGCTGAGCTTAGAATCATGGCGAGCAGATGCGGTATAAAAAGCATCGTTGCATCGGGGGAAGATTTGATATTTTCATTTGCTAAAGACTCAGAGGCGCCGAGCAAATCCTTCTTTTCAAAGGTTTCCGGAAAGGTTAGAATCTCTGATATGAGGACGGTATATCTGCGCTTATCGAAGAATTATTTCGAGCCGAGGACTTTAATAACCATTCTGCGAAAAATTCTGGGAGAGGAAAGAATATGAGCGAAAAAACTGACCAACCTAATAGAGGAATTTATAAAAATATCCCGAGTTGGTATTTATACATGGTTTTAGCTATATTAGTCGTTATAGTCATTTTAGTACGTATAATATTTCCCCCCCACCCAAGAAGAGCTAACAAAATAATTTGTATGGCCAATTTGAAAGTGCTGAGAATTGCAATGCAAATATATGCAGATGATTATAATGGAATGTATCCAACTCCTGAAAAGTGGTGCGATTTACTCGTGTCATTTTCAGGAGTGGAGCCAAAACAATTTATTTGCAGAGGTTCTGATTCAAAAATTGGTGAATCCAGTTACTGCCTTAACAAAAACATAGCAGGTAAGAAGTTTTCAGAAATTTCCCCTGATACTGTTTTACTGTTTGAGACTAAGGAAGGCTGGAATCAGGTTGGCGGACCTGAAATACTAACACTTGAAAATCATAAAGGTGAGGGTTGTAATTTTTTGTTTAACGATGGGCATGTCGAGTTTGTGAAGGCGGAGCGGCTTGGTGAGTTGAAGTGGGACATAGAGAAACAAGATAATGAGTCTATGGAGTAAGAAGTTGAACGTATTATATAAGATGGAGGTCTGAAATGAGTAAGAACAGTAAGCAAGTTTTAACAATAGTGGCGGTCGTGCTTTTTATGGCGGGCGTGAGTTTATCGGCACAATATAAAAGTCTTCAAATCGGCCAAAAAACGCCTGATTTTAACTTGCCGGGTGTGGATGGGCGTAATTACAAACTGGCGGATTTCGCGGATGCGAAAGTCCTTGTTATTATTTTTACCTGCAACCATTGCCCGACCGCTCAAGCTTACGAAGGGCGGATTAAAAAGCTTGCGGCCGATTACAAGGGCAAAGGTGTTGCGCTGGTGGTGATTTCGCCTAACGACCCGAAGGCGGTGCGTCTGGACGAACTGGGCTACTCGGATATGGGGGATTCGTTCGAGGATATGAAAATCCGCGCAAAGGATATGGAGTATAATTTTCCCTATCTTTATGACGGTGAAAATCAGAAGGTTTCTCTTGCATACGGGCCGGCCCGAACGCCGCATGTTTATATCTTTGACAGACAGCGCAGACTACGCTATATAGGCCGGATAGATGACTCGGAGAAGCCCCACCTGGTAAAGACCGAAGATGCGCGTAATGCTATTGAAGCATTGTTAAAAGGAAGGAAAATTCCAGTTGAAGAAACCAAAACAATCGGCTGTTCAATTAAATGGGCGGACAAACGGGAGTCCGCCAGACGCTCTCTTGAGTTGTGGGCGAGAGAAAAAGTTACTGTGGAGATGGCGGACGCAAAGAGCATAAAGAAGCTTATCAAAAACGATTCGGGGAAACTGCGGCTGGTTAATATCTGGGCGAGCTGGAGCGGGCCAAGCGTAAAGCAATTGCAGGAATTTGTTACGATGAACCGGATGTACCGCAAACGTGATTTTGAGCTGATTATCATAAGTGCCGATTCGCCTAAAAGAAGAAGCAGAGTCCTTTCGGCTTTGAAGAAACAGCAGGTATCGAGTAAAAATCTTCTGTTCGATTCGGAAGATAAATATGAGCTTATGACGGCTGTGGATAAAGACTTGCTTGGCGGAATTCCATATACGATTTTGATTCAGCCGGGCGGGAAAGTTATTTACCGCAAGGTGGGAATAATAGAGCCGCTCGAGGTTAAGAAAGCTATAGTTGGATATGTAGGACGATATTACAAATAGGTTAATAGGTAGCTGATTTGCAATGTCAAAGTCGTAAGAGAACGAATAAGCACAAGAAGAATGATGTTACTGAAAAAATAAGGATTGCAATTTTACCTGTTTACTTTTAGATTATCCACTTAAGTTAACTGTAAGTATTGCGTAGTGAGGAGATTGAAGAATTTCGTTATCTCAGGGAGAAGATTATGGCAGAGGTTAAGCCGAGCCGGGAAGAAGCCTTGTCGCTGCTGAAAGAATATAACAAAAGCGAAGGGCTGATTAAACATGCACTGGCTGTTGAGGCAGTGATGCGCTATTGTGCCCGAAAAATGGGGCATGACGAAGAAAAATGGGGCATTATTGGTTTAATTCATGACCTGGACTATGAACAATTTCCTGCCCAGCACTGCAAAAAGAGCGAGGAAATTCTAACTGACCATAACTGGCCCTCTGAATATATCCGGGCTGTGGTCTCACACGGTTGGGGAATTTGCACCGATGTTGAACCTCAAAGCGAGCTTGAAAAAGTGCTTTATACAATTGATGAGCTGGTCGGGCTTGTAGGAGCAACGGCGCTCGTGCGGCCGAGTAAAAGTGTACTTGATATGAAAGCCAAGTCGGTCAAAAAGAAGTGGAAAGATAAGGCTTTCGCCGCAGGTGTAAATCGGGAAGTTATTGCAAAGGGTGCCGAGATGTTGGGTATTGAGTTGAATGAGCTTATCAGCGATGTTATTATGGGGATGCGCGAAGTGGCGGACGAAATCGGGCTAAGAGGTAATTGTTAAATTTCACTACGGCGGGTTTATTGGAACCGAATGTGTAATTGTGAGGTTTAGATATGATTAAGTTTGCTTTTATATCGATGTTCATATTGTTGCTGACAGGTGGTTGTGGTGGTAATAATCCGAGTAGTGCCGAATTAGAGCGCCGGACTATTACGAGAAAGATAAGACTTGTTGAAGCCTCCGGCGGATTGGTGCTGATGGTTGGCGGTGAGACGCTGACCAGTGATGAGGTAATTGAGTCACCCGCGGAATTAGGAGGGACTTATGTACCGCCAATAGAATACTTTAAGCCGATTGCGCAGGCAAGTGAACTCGATCAGTTCAAAGAACGAGTAGGGGAGCCGCTTACAGGAATTCTCATGGGTAAAATTTCGAATATGCTGCTTTACCAGGAGATCAAAAGAGACATCGGTGAGAATGTTGAGCTGGCTCTGGAACAACAAGTGGAAAAGGTGATGAGAGAATTTGTCATGGCCTACGGGGGTGACCAGATCAAGGCTGACGAGGCACTTCAAGAAAAAGGAATGGACTGGAAGAGCTTTGAAGAACAGCAAAAAAAATCGATGCTCATTCAATGGTATGTATCAAAGAAAATGACTAATAACAGACCTGTTACTCATAGTGAGTTGATGGAATGTTATAATCAGATGAAAGATGAATCTTTTTCCATACCCGCGTCCATACAATTTCGACTGATTGAAATTCAGCCGGGCCGGTTGAAATTATGGGAGATAAGTGAACGTCCGGAGATTGCGAGGCTGTTAGCCAACAGGTTACTCACACGCATACAATCAGGAGAAGATTTCGGTGAATTGGCCATGCAATATTCTCACGGGCCTTTTCGAGAATTCGGCGGATTGTGGAAGCCGGTGAGGCCTGGTTCGTTGGTTGAGCCTTATGATATGCTTGCTACTGAAGCAGAGAAAACCGAGCCTGGCCAGATTGCAGGCTTGATTGAAACTGCCGAACATATTTTCATAATGAAGCTGGAAGCAAAACAATCAGCCGGTTATGTGCCTTTTGTAGATGTACAGGAGCAAGTGCGGGATAAAATTATTTTCGACCATCAGAGTGAAATTCTTAGTCAGGTAAACGCCGAACTTTTACAGCAGGCCGAATTAAGCAATACAGATGAGTTTGTAGATTTTTGCCTGGATAAGATATATCAGATGCGCGACCAATCGGTAACGGTAAAAAGAAATATATACAAAGGTACGGAGACACAGAGACGCAAGGACACAAATGCGCCGTTACCCGGAGCTGGCATGGGAATGCCAAGGAATCTAAGGAGAAGGTAAAACTAAAAAGAGACAGATATAAATATTAAAAGTAACAATAGAGTAATTTCAAACACAGAAGCAGTTAACTGCTGACTGAATATTCAGGTTCAGATTTGGTTGGAGTGACTTGATAAAGTTGAATTGAAGGATGGAGATTTTAGCACACGGTATAGACCTTGTAGATTTTCCGCGGATAGAAGCAATGATAGAGCGTCACGGCAAACGGTTCATTCAGAGGATTTTCACTGCGGCCGAACAGGCCTATGCCGAGGCAAATAAAAA
>CAZWME010000204.1:0-7582 GCA_964634515.1 uncultured Pirellulales bacterium
ACTGGCAGAGTTATCGCCCGGATTACCCTGGAGGGAAAATATATGGATGGGAGTTACCGTTGAATCTGTGGATTATAAAGACCGCATCGATTACCTGAGATACACAGGAGCAAATATTAAATTCTTATCGCTTGAGCCGTTGTTGGGTGACTTAGGAGAACTTAACCTTGATGAGATTGACTGGATAATTGTAGGTGGAGAATCAGGGCCCGGGGCAAGACCAATGAAAATCGGCTGGGTCAGGAATATAAGAGAACAATGCCTTGCTCAAAGAATACCATTTTTCTTTAAGCAATGGGGCGGTATCAACAAGAAGAAAGCCGGCAGACTGTTGGACGGTGAAACATGGGATGAAATGCCAATTGGTTTTCGAGATAATATGTATACCTGAGGTTATTTTAAGGCTGGAAAAAATTTCATGTTTTTTAGAGATTGGCCTGAGTTGTCGGTTATTCGCAGGTAGAGGCCCCAGTTGAATTCGGTGTTGCAGACCTTAATCAAAATAGTATTTTCTCCTTTTTTCAGATTGACGGGCAGGATGTCACTATCCGGTGCGGCGGAGCGTTCGATATTTTTGGAAAGAAGTTTCTGGCCGTTAAGCCATAAGGTGACGGTGTCGTTAGTACCGAGGCGGAGTTGGGCGGGGCCGGCCTTCGGGCTGATAACTTTACAATAAGCGTAGGCGCAGACCCAGTCGGACTGTGAGAAGAATTTGAGAAAGTCCAGATAGCCTTTATTATCAACAGAGGCAGTTCGCCAGCGCACATCGTTATTGCTGCCGGTGTAGGTTGCATTAAAGTTGAGCGTTTGTTCCGGCGGGAAGGCCCGGTTGAAGGTATCGGAGTCTTTGCCGCCGAACGGGCCGATGATTTTGAATGTCTTTACGAAGTTCAGCATTTGAAGGAAGTCGGCGGATTTATATTGTCTTACTTTGTGGCTTATTTGCCGTAGAGAGCCGGAGGGCGTCCATTTCTCCTGCAGGACGGATTTATAATCATTTAGGCGCTCATCCACGGGAAGGGCTGAATTGCTGACTCTGCCGTATTTAGCTACATCGGCATCCGTGAAGTGCCACCATGTTGCACCGTGGCCGTATATCCAGCAGTAGCGTTTGGAAGTCAGGAGCATACCGGCGTACTGGTTGCGGAAATCCTCGGGCGGGTAGTTGTTGGTTTTGTCGGCGTAGGAGCCGACGATTTTGTCGCCGAATATTTCGACGCGGCCGCTATAACCCAGGCGCTCACCGGACTCATCCCGGATTTCACGGTAATATCCGAGTGGCCAGCCGCCAAGAGAGATGGAGCAATTTTTTCGCCAGTAGTGGGCTGCCGGCTGGTCCAGATTTTTTAGAATGTCGGATTCGAGGCCATGAACGTAGTGAATCAGGCCGATGGTGCTTACCATTTGATAGGAGCGTTCGGTGAGCAGGTGGAGTCCGCCGGGTGCGCCGGCTTCTGCCATGCTGCGGACCATACCAACGAGAAGGTCTGTGGCTAAGGGGCCATAGAAGTAGATACCTTCGGGCAGTTTTAAGAAGACCATATCAGGAAAACTCTGGAGCATTGCCCGGGTGAGGTCACGGCCTCTTTTGATGGCAGCGCAGCGCAGGTCGGTTTCGGTATAGCCTTTGTAATCGTAGCCTTCCCAATCCAGGTCGTATTGTTCGCCGACGTATTCGATGTCGAGTGCTATGCCGCGGCAGCCGGTCAGTTTGGCGAAAAGTGCGGCCTGGCGGAAATTCTCATTGATCTTTTTCCATGCGGCATCATCTGTCCAGAGGGGCACGTGGCTGTAAAATGCGACTTTGATGAAATTTTCTGTGATACCCTTCTGGCGGCATTTATCGTTGCAGGCTTTTATTCGCTGAAAGGTTGTATCGTTTTCGCCGCGGGTGGTGACATCGCCGTCGGCGGCCCAGATATCATCGGACCAATTACGCATTATGCCCGCTAAGAGAAAACCATCGAAGCCGGTGGCCATCCAATCGGCGGCGGTGTCCTGGAGATATTCCGGTGTGATTGGGCTAAAGAGCAGGGTGTGCGGCTTGGTCATTTGGCTTTGGGCCGTGCAGCCGCAAATAAGAGCGATGCAGACGAGTGAAAGATATAGTTTTATCAATATTATTCTGCGATTCATTGTCGGATGTCCTTAACTGGTAGATTGTAGTAAATGTTATCCGATTAGGATAAATCATTTACCGCCTGCAGTTAAGAAAATTCGCAGAGAAATTAGGCCCTTTAATTAGATTTTTTCGAATGTGAATTTGTGTGCGTTGGCGTCGATTTTTATTTTGTCGCCGTCGGCGAATTTACCGGCCAGAAGCTCGGTGGCCAGGGGGTTTTCCAGTCGCTGCTGAATTGTTCGCTTTAGGGGCCTTGCGCCGAAGGCGGGGTCGTAACCTTCGTCCATAATCTGCCGGCGGGCATTATCGGTGAATTCGAGGGTTATGTGGCGGCCTTTGAGGCGCTCGCCGAGGTAATCGAGTTGGATATCGACAATCGTTCGCAGGTGTTCTTTGTCGAGCATGTGGAAGACGATTATTTCATCGATGCGGTTCAGGAATTCCGGTTTAAAGAGCATCTTGAGGGCGTCTTTGACATGTGCCTCGATTTCCCAGTCGGCGCCGGATTCTTCGGTCAACTGCTGAATCTGCTGGCTGGCGATATTACTTGTCATGATGATGACAGAGTTTTTGAAATCGACGGTCTTACCTTTTCCATCGGTCAACCGGCCGTCATCGAAGACCTGCAGGAGGACGTTGAAGACATCCGGATGCGCCTTTTCAATCTCATCGAGCAGTATGACCGAGTAGGGTTTCCGCCGGACGGCTTCGGTCAATCGGCCGCCCTCGTCGTACCCGACGTAGCCCGGCGGCGAGCCGATTAGCCGGGAGACGGAGTGCGATTCCATAAACTCGCTCATATCGATTCGTATCATAGAGTGCGGGTCGTTAAAGAGAAAGTCAGCGAGTGCTTTGGAAAGCTCGGTCTTGCCGGCACCGGTGGGCCCCAGGAACAGGAACGTTCCTATCGGCTGGTTCGGGTCAGACAGGCCAGAGCGGCTCCTGCGAACCGCGTTGCAGAGGGCCGCGACCGCCTCGTCCTGTCCGACTACACGGCGGCAAATTGCATCCTCCATTTTCATAAGTCTTTCTCGCTCGCCGGAGAGTAATTTTACGATGGGTATTCCGGTCCATTTGGAAACAACGTCGGCGATGTGCTCAGCGGTAACTTCACTGCGGATTATGGATTTGTCGGATTTGGAAAGCTCGGCTTCTTTTTCCTCGAGGTCTTTTTTCAGGTTTGTGATGGTTTCATACTTCAGACGGGCGGCGGTTTCGAGGTCGCCTTTTCGCTGGGCGTCTTCAAAGCTGTTTTGGGCCTCTTCGAGTTTTTCCTTGATGGTTTTCATCCGATCGATGTCACCTCTTTCGCTTTCCCACTGTGCGGTGAGTTTTTTGTCCTGCTGCTGGAGTTCGGCCAACTGCTTTTCGGCTTTTTTTAATCGTTCTTTACTTGCCTTGTCACTTTCTTTTTTCAGTGCTTCGCGTTCGATTTGAAGCTGGACTATTTTTCTGCGGATGGTATCCAGCTCGGCCGGTAGTGAATCATTTTCGATACGCAGTTTCGAGGCGGATTCGTCAATCAAATCAATCGCTTTATCGGGGAGCCAGCGGTCGGTTATGTAGCGGTTTGACAGCGTCGCGGCGGCGACAAGGGCCGAGTCGGTAATCCGCACACCGTGATGCGTGTCGTAGCGGTCTTTGAGGCCGCGGAGGATGGCTATGGTCTCTTCAACGCTCGGCGGGTCAATTACAATCGGCTGAAAACGCCTCTCGAGAGCGGCATCTTTTTCCACGTATTTCCGATATTCATCGATGGTAGTGGCACCTATACAGCGCAAGTCGCCGCGGGCAAGGGACGGCTTTAACAAATTGCCCGCATCGACGGCGCCTTCGGCTTTGCCTGCGCCGACGACGGTGTGCAGCTCATCGATGAATAGAATAATTTGTCCTTCGGCGGCGATGACCTCTTTGAGGACGGCCTTGAACCGGTCCTCGAATTCGCCTCTGAATTTTGTTCCGGCTATCAGTGAGCCCATGTCCAGAGCGATGATTCTTTTGTTCTTGAGGCCCGTAGGGACATCGCCTGCAATTATTCGCTGGGCGAGGCCTTCGACGATTGCGGTTTTACCGACGCCCGGCTCGCCGATGAGTACGGGATTATTTTTCGTTCTGCGGTTCAGGACCTGCATGCACCGGCGAATTTCTTGGTCTCTGCCGATGACCGGATCGAGCTTTCCCTTTTGCGCCATATCCAACAAGTCAATACCATAGCGATCGAGGGCTTTGTATTTATCTTCGGGGTTCTGGTCGGTTATTTTTTCCGGGCCGCGAATCTCTTTAAGGGCGCTCTCGATCTGTTCGGCTGTAACGGAATTTAGGCGAAGTATCTCTTTTGCGTCACTTTGTACCGAGGCAAGTGAAATGAACAGATGCTCGACGCTGAGGTATTCATCGCCCATCGAATCGGCCCTGTTTTGTGCGTCCAGAACAACCTGGCTCAGGGCCGGGTCGGGCATGAGCTGATTAGTGCTGCTGCCTTTTGGCAGCCGGCCAACCTCGCTTTCGGTCATATCTTTGAGTCGCTGGACATTGGCGCCTATCTTTTTAAGAATCTCCACCGCGATGCCGTTATCGTCGCCGCATACAGAGGACAGAAGATGCAGCGGAGACATGACAGTATGCGATTTTGCCATCACAATCTGCTGGGCGGTGGCCAATGCTTCCTGGGCTTTTAGTGTGAATTTATCGAATTTCATTATTCACCTTTTTTCTTTACACAGACGCAATTTCAATTATAGACGTTCTTTTATAATTTATAAGTGCAAACAGCGTGCCCAAACAAGGTGAAATTGTAATTGTTGCTCTTATAGATAGTTACGATTTTCCGGGCTTCCGGGTATGTGCCAATTTGGCAGGTATTTGAATGGATTCGGATACTGGAAGTCTGTGTTCGATATTGATGATTAAATATTTGGACTCGATATTCAGAGATGCTAATTTAACGAAGAGTTCGACAGCTTATTGAAAGTCCTTGGCTTGGCAGTGAAAATTGGGGAACGGTTTATTGGCCGCCGACCCAGCCGGTTTTCGTATTGTAGATGAAGTTGCCTCTCAGGCGGGTACTGATGTACACGGCGTCGCCGTTGATGGCGAATACCGCCTCGAGCTTTCTTCTTATCTTGATTTGTGCCGCTCCATATTGAGAAAGTGCGAGGTGCAGGTCTTCTCCGTACTGGAGAATCTGATTATCGGAAAAACCCGCACCACGCATGACCCGTACAATGTCATCAGAGCTTAGAGTAAGTATGTCCTGGTTATTCACAGGAAAGATCTCAAAGCCTCTGTTTCCTACACAACCACCCAAACCAAAAGCCAGAAGCGTCAGCATTAATGACATAAAAATCACATCGAAGTTTTTTGATCTCTGACTAATTGGTTTCATAACTTTCATCTCCTCTTCGTACGCCCCTTTATCTGATAGGACGTGATAAACTTCGACGCAGACTCGCTCTAAAATCACCTTCCATTGGTTGGCCTGGAGCCTGTCCCATCGGAGCCCGACCCATTCCCGGGCTCTGCCGCATTGGAGCCTGACCCATTACCGGGCTCTGCCGCATTGGAGCCTGACCCATTGGGGGCTGCATTCCGTATGTGGGCTGTTGGGTAAAATTGATTTCCTGGTTCGACTCGGGTATTAAGTGCGCCGTAACGAATACAGCAATCTCTCTCGATGCCCCTTCGTCGTTCGTATTCTTGAACAATCCACCTATAAGCGGAATTTTACTGAGGCCCGGCACCCGCCTTTTGTCGGTACGTGTTCTGTTCTCGGTCAGGCCGGCCAGAGCAACAGTTCCACCGTCTTTGATACGGACGGTGCTCGTTGATGTTCTGCGGGTAACGACCGGAAGGTCGCTTTCTCTGCCGCGAGGTATGCTGTCGCTTACTTCGATGGCCAGAGACAGCGTAATATCGTTATTGTCCCCAATGTGGGGTGTGATATTTAACTTGGTTCCGGACTCAACCTTTTCAAGCTCGGAATAGTAAGAGCCGAAGAAACCGCCTTGTTGTTGGTTCTGGTTTCCAGTCATGAAATAGTACTCTTCGGTCATAACAGAGATATCGGCCATCTTGCCATCCTGTGCCAATACCTGAGGATTGGCAATTATGGTGGCCTCGTCATTCGAAGCAAGAAGATTCAGTGTCGCTGTAAGTGAATTTGTAAAAGCTGCATCAGGAGTATAACCGATTGAGAAACCCGAGGCGACTTTGCCGCCGAAGTCTAATAAGCCCGTTCCCCCTCTGTTTTGCAGGTCGTTTCCAAAAAGTCCGGCGCTCATTGTTGGGAAACCCCACTCGACACCCAGGTTCAGCAGATTTCCTCGTTTCATTACTACGATACGTGCATCCAGGAGTACCTGTAAGCGAACTTTGTCGATTTGTTTGAGGTCGGCAATGATACGCTCGGCCAGGGTCGGCGGAGCAGTTACCACCACCGTATATGTATCAGTTCCTGGAGGGCCTATTTCGGCCTGTACGTAAGGCCTGAATGCAGTGGATAGAAGTCCAACAGCGGCTTCGGCCGTGACGTAGCTCATTGTCATCCGACGGGTTTCGCTCATTTGTGGGAACATTGCATTTTCTAAGCCCGCTGTGGTAATTTGTCCTGAGGCAACGAGATAGAAATGCTCTGTCTTCTTCCAGACATAGGGAGTGCCGGCCAGAACAATATCAAGCGCCGTTTCAATGGTGACATCCTTTAATGTACAGGATATGGTACCTACGACGGTTTCATCGGGGATAATTGTAACGTTCGCATCTGCGGCGATAGTCTGAAGTGCGTCGAGTAGCGGATCATCGATAAAAGTATTACTAATAAGCGGTACTTGTGGAACTACCGCGCCTGGCTCCGTTACTTCGGGAGCCTCCCGCTGCCTGATAAGTTCATCCAGTTGTTTTTGTATCTGCTCCAAAGGTGAGAGCGGTTTTTCGGGCTCAGTACTGGGAACAGGAGTCGTAGGCACAGGTATCACCCCTCCGGTCCATTGTTCTCCCTTGGGCACCGTGACTTCCGGTTGACCAGGTGTCGCTGCTGTTGTTTGACCGGGTGTCGGTGTTGGCCTTCGTACAGGAATAATTGACGAAACGGGCATATCATCCTTCCAGTTTTCGGTAATGTTGGAGGTGTATGACTTGCTCGGGAACGAAAAGCCTTCTTTCTCCAGCGAAATTTCGCCGGTCCAGTTATATGGTACTTCAACACTGAATTGGCCCTTATCGTTGGTGACGGCAGAGCCTCCACCATTATTAGCCGTGACCTTGACGCCGTCAATACCTGTTCCGCCAATCATCACAGTATCGGAGATGGTAAACGTCCTTACTATTGCTGTGAAGACCTGATTGGTCTGGTTTCTTGTAGTGGGCACACGGTAGGGTTTATTTGTTGGTCTGAAGTTATGACCCAGCAGTGTAGGCGTTACCGTTCCGCGCCAGCCGTAATCTACGGTCAGTTCGTACTCG
>CAZWME010000205.1:0-7577 GCA_964634515.1 uncultured Pirellulales bacterium
TGGCCGGCAGCGCCATCCTGATACCTTTCTTGAACCTCTCAATCGCCTCCTCGACACTCTTGCCTAACGGCATGTGACCCAGGATATTTCTGGTCGTCCTGCGCAAATCATCGTACGTGTGGCTCAGCCTGACCTTTGAAAAATACTTTGCCATCGCCCCTACGGTGACATCTATCGCCATCGAGTTGTCGTTGAGAACGATGAGCAACTGCCGCTTCACTAACCCGAGATTATTGAGCGCCTCGAAGGATGCCCCGTTAACGATACTGGCGTCGCCGACCACCGCCACGACCCTGTCGTCCTTGTCCTGATGTTTCTGCGCAAGGGCCATCCCGATTGCCGTCGCTATCGATGTCCCCGCGTGCCCGACCGAGAACTGGTCATATTCGCTTTCTGCAGGAGTGGGAAAGCCGCTTATCCCCTCGGCCCGCCGAAGGTCCTTGAACTTCTCTTTCCTGCCCGTGATTATTTTATGCGCATAGCATTGGTGCCCGACGTCCCACAGAAGCTTGTCATTTTTGAAATCGAACACGTAATGCATCGCCAATGTCAGTTCCACCACGCCCAGGTTGCTCGCTAAGTGCCCGCCCGTCTTACTCACCGAGCCGAGAATAAACCGTCGAATCTCCTCGGCCAGCTTCTTAAGCTCCGGTACCGACAGATTCTTTACGTCCGCCGGGCTGTTGACCTCGTTTAGAAACTCCTGCTTTTTGTCCCATTGATGCATAATATCATTCTGCCCTTTTCAATCAGGTTTCCAGCGGCGTAATAATTAATCCGTTACATATTCTCTTATAGCTTGATCCTTGATTTTCGATACTCGTCGAGGATAATTGCAATCAATTGTGCTGGTAACGACGATGAAAAATCAGTATTTTTCAAGAATATTCTTAGCTTTTTTAGTCTAACATCTTAACCCGCAAATTGCCATTAAAAAAACACTTTTACTTACCGGATACGTTTACCCTGTCAGATAGTGCGGTTTTATCTCGTGGGGCTTCTCCCTGTATTTATAGCCAAACCCGGCTCGAAAGATAATTTCGTCCTCGTAATTCGATAAAATCGATGCAACTGGAAATACCGCTGCGGACAATGTAAATATCAGAAAAACTACAAAGCTCAACACTGCAACACCGGCGGATTTATGTCGCTACCGCCGCAGTAGTGATAGATTCCGCCGCCCGAACAGCCCCTATTTAGGGCCTATAAAGGCTGTTTAAAAAAGGTTTGCTCTCTTGATTTGTGTCATTTTTACCAAAAATATCTATTAAGTCCTGTCCTGGTTTAAGCGGGATAACTGCTATACTACTGCTGATTTCGATAGGAATATAGGCCGGATAATTGAACAATTAGCCTGCCAAAAAATATTCTTTCGTAATTATTCGGTCAGAGTTAATTTTGGTCGACAACAATGCCCGCGGAGCCCCAAAATACAGGTTTGCTGGGGGTCACGCATAACACGCATAAATTGTTATCAGGAGATTTTTTTTGAGGGTGCTGAGAAAATATTGTTTTGGTACTTGTTAAGGAGTCAAGAAAATGTTAGCAATTAAGAACAACCTTATGGCAGTAAACGACGCAAGGCACCTGGGCCAAAGTTATAATGCCCTGGCCTCGTCGGTCGAAAGGCTCTCGTCGGGCCTGCGCAACAACAGCGCAAAGGACGATGCGGCTGGTCTTGCTGTATGCGAATTGATGCGGGCCGACATCGCCGTTATCCAGCAGGGTGCTCGTAACGCTCAGGATGGCATTAAGCGGCTGATTCACTGTAAGAAGAATATAAAAGGATTATATCGGGCTGTTGTGGAATGACAGATAATAAAGCGATAACGGGATTCGTCAGGAACACTTTGGGTTGTAACTGCCCTGAAGAAGTCTTTCAATACATCGATTGCCGAACAGTCGTAAACATAGATGGAAGTATGTTATCGGCCTATGAGATAAATATAGGAAACAAGCTGCTTATATTCACCGCAGCAATAGATGATGTTGATTCTCTGAGATCCGTTCTTGCAAGACTTGTCCGTGCCGGCATAAACAAGAGAGACCAAAAGAAATTCAACAGGTTCAGGCTTGTGTTGCTGACCGCCAGAGCAAGTGATATGGCCGAGCAAGCATCGGAAATCTTCAACTCCCTTGCCACCGATGAGAAAGTACATCTGCACGTGATTAACAAAGATGACTTTCCTATCAATCTTAACCAGGTCAAAGAATCTTAAATCTCAAATTCTCAATTGTTACCCTGTTAGATAGTTATGTTTATCTAACCGGGGCTTAATTCTTGTCCCCTTACGCAGTTCAACTGATAGGTTCGGAATTTCAATTAAATCCCCTGCCCGTTTCGCTGTTAAAATAGGCAAAATATTCTCGGTTTAAGGATTTTTTTCTTGACATTCTTGTATTACTATTATATATTACAATTAGAGAATAAGGGTGAGTAACTTTGTCTTATTTAACTTGATAGTTGCCACTCCCGGATAAGTCGTTTTTATAATTCTATCGTGGCGTAGGCGCAAAAGGAATACACATTGCGCCAGTGCGGTGAAGGTCTAAGGTAATCAAGCACTTTTTATTATGAAAGCAGGAATATAATGAAGATAAACAAATTTAGGACAATTTATACGACTTTTGCTTTGCTGGTAGCTATGTCTGTCATGACAGGGCGGGCGAACGGGGCTTTGATAGATGTGTCAGGCCCGCCCAGCTCGTTTAGCTACTTTAGCGTCGAACCTGAGATTCTCATCGCGGCCCCACTTCACGCCCTTGATGACGTTGCCATCAACTTCGGTATGCAGGGATTCGACGAGATCCGGGGCTTCACTACCACGGTCCGGCACATTCATGATTACGGTGTAATTGAGGCTGGCACTCTCGTCGACAGCCACATGATTTTCCTAAACTCGCCGGGCGACTGGCTCCTAACTCACTACAACGTGGATTGGACATTTTCCGGTAATATCATCGGTGTGATGTCCGACAGGGCTGGAGAGCTTGAGGCAGCCTCAACTTTCGAGTTGGGTGCACCCGGCACTAACTATACGACAGCTTTTTCTGGCAGCGGGCCTGCTGCTCCATTCCCTTTAAGGGGCATGGAAACGGAAACCGGAGATAGCTATGAATTGCTCGGCCCATCCACGCTTCGCGTCAATATGGGTGTCAGCGAGCCAGGTGATTGGATTCGTGTTGTCACTGTGGTTCCCGTTCCTGGCGCTGTACTGTTAGGTATGCTCGGCTTAGGTGTAGCTGGTTTGAAGTTGCGTAAATATGCATGATAAGCCCGTATTATACGGGTAGAAAAAACTTATAGATTCATGCGTTAATGGGACTATAAGCATCACACTTGCAGACCTTTTTTCTTTAACTCTGCCAATCCACAGACACTACCCCTCATCTTTCAATTTAAGCCCCCAGCAGCCCATTTAAACGACGAAATCGTCTTGAGGAGTTTAATCCTCCAGCTCAATTGACTGCTTAAATTCAACATCAGGATTTCGAAAAATCAAACAAATCCACAGGCAAAAAAAGCATATGGCGTTTAGCTTATTTTCATTTTTCTTTCGCTTTTTCTTGTCTTTTTTGGCGTAGTATCTGTTCCCACTCTTGTTTACTTTCAATACTAACCGCGCCGTTCTCTTTAGCCCATTCTATGAATCCCTCGGGAGGATTCACTACCTTATAAATGTTTGCAAGTTCTATACTTTGGATTGTCTGCCAATTCTTGACGTCATGGAGATTCGCTTTCCGCAGGTCTGCTCCAATAAACTCTGCTCCTGCGAGTTCCGCTTCGGAAAGGTTTGCTCCGACTAAGTTCGTGTAGTATAATTTCGCTCCGGTTAGGTTCGCGTTCAGGATTTTTGCTCCGGAAAGGTTCGCGTCATAGAAGCGTACTCCGGACAGGTTGGCTTTGATCAGTTCTGCTCCGGCCAGATTTGCTCCGGATAGGTCTGCTCGGACGAGGTTCGCATCGTAAAAGTCTGTTCCTGAGAGGTTCGCACGCTCGAGTTCTGCTTCGGAGAGATTCGCGATCAGGAGTTTTGCTCCGGCGAGATTCGCATCGTAGAGGTCTGCTCCTGATATGTTAGCGCGCTCGAGCTTTGCGTTTTCAAGATTCAACTCCGGAAGAAACGCTCCGGATATATCTATGCCAACCAACGAAATCCCGTCTCTGTTCAAATCTTGCAGGGCGTCCATCCTTCCACCGCTGCCGGATTTTCCTTGCGCAGTATTGATTACTTGCCAGGCCTGATAGTGTTTTGCTTTTCGCCGACTACCCGATTCGTAAAAATAGAAGAATATGGCAAAAATAATTGTTAGCCGGCCAACATGCCCTAAGATGTCGAGAAAAGCCCACCCCTCAAGTAGTTCGGATAGCAGTTCACACTTCCACTCAAAATATACGAACGGAACTGCTCGCTTATGTTGGATTGATTGCCTGCGTTCGGCCCAGGAACTTTTCGGTTTTTCAGAATCGCTCATAATATCTCCTTTCAGATGATTTTCTCGCAAATTTCACCTCACCATTCTAACAATTGCCCATCTTTATTCAACGTCAAGATTTGCAGAAATCAATCAAAACAGCAAACCTTTCTGCGTTAAAATAGGCAAAATAGCAGTAAATTCTGACCGTTGGAAATGTGACTTCCGTTTTCTAATAAACCAACCCCGTCAGGCGCCTGGCCGAACAGGCGGCTACCGGTTTGTACTTTTCTGCTCAGAGATCAATTATGGAGAACGAGTTAAATGAAACACCGCGCGGGCAGGCAAAAATTAAAGTACGAACAAACTTAATAAACAAATATTATAAATAAAAAAGGCCGTAAGTGCGACTTGCACTTATGGCCTGTTCGTTTTCGTTCGTAATTAGGAATACATCGTAGATAAAAAACTTTTGATTTCACGGCTCGTCAGAGGCGGCGGTCGAATTTGGATTGGTGAGTGATATTTTTTTGTAAAACCGTCCTGCCGTATCGACTGATGCCCGAATATGCTTGTCTGTCCTCCGGCAAACCAGCAAATCAACACAGCAAGAATTAACCACGTTGTTATAAAAGGAATAATTCCTATTGTCATATCATATCCCCAAAAAGAACAATTAATAGTATCGGTTCATATTCAATTTTTTCCTTAATCAAAGTGGCCGGTTATTTATCTCGCTTTCTCTGTGTTGTTGCCGCAAAAAGAGGGCAAAAAATTCTACTGTCAAGCGGGTGAGCTATGGCTTTTTTGGTGCAGATTGAAAGTTAATGTTTTCAATACTGATATTCATTTTATTTACAGACGTTCTCATGTCATGACGAACAGGCTTATGCCGGGTAATGCGATAAAATATTATTTTTAATATTATTCGACTTAAAAGATTTTTTTCGGCAGAGGTGCTGTCGATGATAGAATTTCATTGTAAAGCTAATAATCCGCGCACAAGCTAAAATTGTCAATTGAGAGAACAACATTATATAGTTTTCCTTCGATTGCATTCAGGACAGGATTCGTGTTTTGTCAGAGGCTAAAAAAGTAGCTCAAAGATAAAAATATTAGCGGTAGACGAAAAGTCGGTAAGGTTGATTATCAGGCCAAGGGTGTGATGTACGTGCCTGAAAAGGCTCGATACTTCCATCGTAATCTTTTCAATGCTATTGCCGACAAAGGAATTGCTCGCCATATCATCATGCAATCTCCTACCTAAGTAGTTTTTTTGGGTCCAATTTGCTGTTCTCGTAAAAGGATCCTCTTTTTACGGTTTTTCTTGTTGACAAATTTCTCGTAATCTGGTATTGGCGTCTTTAACTGGTAGATTTGGCGAAATGGCTATCGGTGCCCGCGGTTGATGCAGGCCAAGACAATATCACTAAAATCCATATTGGAGGATATCATTATGAACAAATGTTTACTTTCAATCATCGTCGTTCTTGTGGCTCTCACGTTCATCTGGGCCGCATTCGCCGGAGAGGGGCCGCGCAGGGATCTCCGCGGGTTACAGAACATGTCCGAAAAGGAAAAGCAGAAACTCGAAGAACAAGTAAAACAAAAGATGCAAAAATTCCAGAACATGTCCGAAGAGGAAAAGAAGAAACTCAGAGAACAAGTAGCACCAATGATGCGAAGATTCCAGAACATGTCCGAAGAGGAAAGGCAGGCATTCATGAAGCAAATGCGGCAAAGTTTCGACGAGAGAAATCGCCTGAGACGGGAAGGTCAACTCAAAGCCATCAAGTCGATACAGGACCAGCTTGCCAAGTTGAAAACCGCTATTGAAGCGACCGATCCCCAGGCTTACGGAAACTTTAGAAATATGTCCGAAGAAGACAGGGCCAAGCTAACTGAGAAAATGGCCAAGTCTCGCACAGACTATAACAAAGCCCTTGTCGCCATTCAGCAGGATCTCCGTACGCTCGGCGCCCCGCGACCGCCAATGCCCGGACCCTCTATCGGGGAGCTCACCAAGATTCGTGAAATAGCTGTCAAAGAAAAAGCCAAGCTCACCGCCAAAAGCCTCGACGCCCTCATCGCGAAGCAGAAAAGCCAACGGCGCCAGCGAGGAGAAAGAGACACCAATGCCCCTGCTCTACGCAGACCCGCTAGGGAAGGTAGCAAGAATCGGTAATTCCGACACTAAGCTGCCGATTTCACGCTGTGTTGCAACTTTAGTAACACATAAATAGCCTGACCCACAGGGTCAGGCTATGTGAACTTCATTCTTCCAGAGATTTCAATTTATCCTGAGAAAGATTCCGGTACCCCAGTAATCATATCGATAATCAAAGAAAAAAGTGAAATGTGAAACATACAATATTTTGTATTCTCGGTGATAAATTTGCGTTGCCGCTATCCATGTCTCCGCGTAGCCTTTATCATAAAAAGCCATAAATCCCGTCGCAAGATTACTTCCTGAGGTCGTAGCGTAATCTATACAGGGGACAATGCCCCAATTGCACCAATTTGGGGTACATGCACCAAAGGCGTTTATAACCAAATTGAGATCCTGGTCTTCGTCGATGATAAATGCGGGGATACCACCTGTTGTTAAATAATCAATATTCAACCATGTCCCTATTAAGAAACTGTGATCTGTCGGACTGGCACCGAAGGTGGGGATACCCAATACGGCAACGACGATGAGACTTAAGATTAAACTGCGCTTCATGACAAATTCCTTTCATTCCATATTCAAAGTGATAAAATGTTAAGCAGACACACACTACATACTTTCACAAGAAGACTCATTTAATTTATCGAGTTCACTCCTTAACCTGTCCCCCCAGACCAAAAGCATATTACCATATTTATTGAAACAATTGTAAAGAGATTTATAGAGACAAACCAATGACTTCCAATTTACGATCAATTCCACTTCGTTCCTCCATATTCACTATAGTTCTAATACAAAGCTTTCCCCAAAACACGAACTCTCCTGCCGCTTTTGCAATCTGACATATTAGATACTGTGAGCGCATCACACATTGGATCCTCACACTTGAAATGGTCAAAACTGACTTGAGTATTCCCCATAAGTTCCACACCAACAAAATGCTGTGCATTTGTCACCAACTAAGTAGGAAAACCAAACCGGCATGTTTTAT
>CAZWME010000206.1:0-7515 GCA_964634515.1 uncultured Pirellulales bacterium
CTTAATTGCCCTGGATGCTCCGTCATTGATGGATGCTCTGTCCATTTTCCGTATCCAGTGCCTTGCCTTTTCGTCACCGAGCATAATATTTTCGGCCACGGTGAAATTAGGCAGCACGCTCAGTTCCTGGTAGATAACAGCGATACCCATATCGCGCCCCTGGCGGGGATTGCTGATCCTTACATCACGGCCATCGAATCTTATGCGGCCACGATAGTCGTCAAACCGGCCCGCAAGCACGTTCATTAGCGTTGATTTGCCTGCGCCGTTCTCACCGATGAGCGCATGTACTTCGCCGCCTTGGACATCGAAATCCACTTCGTCAAGTACCCGCGTACCTGAAAATTCTTTCACGATGTCCTGCATGCGCAGGATTTCACAGTCATTCAAAGACATTTAATAATCCAGAAGTTTATCTTTGTTCAAAGACACCATATTCTCGAAAGACATCGAAGATGGCAAGAATATTTTCGAGAGCTGTTTGTATATTGTTCTTTATCGGGTGCCCAATTTTCATCAATCAGCTTGAAATCGTATGGCTCATTCTGGTATTATAACACCTGGAAAAGTTTAATTTCATAGCAAAGGTAATGTTGGTTAGAGGTACTTTTTTGCAAATGACATCACGACAGCGAGTTCTAACGGCGTTCGAACACACCGAACCTGACCGTGTGCCTTGCTGGTGCGGGGCATCGGTCGAATTCTGGGAAAAAGCCAAACGCGAGCTTAAACTTGATGACGAAGGCCTGCGTGTGCGATTAGGGGATGATTTCCGGCGGGTATTCGCCGAATATAACGGGCCGGAGTTTTCACTGTCTGAGGGTGCCACATCGAGGACAATATTCGAAATTGAACGGCAGGGAATGGGTTATGGCCAGCCAATGAGTCATCCCCTGACAAATGCCACAATACAACAAGTGTACGATTATCCCTGGCCCGACCCGGAGTGGATGAATGTCTCGAAAATAAAAGCAGAAGCGCAGGCTTATGAGGGACAATATGCAATTCTCGGCGGTGACTGGTCACCATTCTGGCATGATGCTATCGACCTTCTTAGTATGGAAAATCTTTATATGAGAATGTATGATCAGCCGGAGTTTGTCGATTCTGTAATGCAGCACCTGGTTGATTATTATGCAGCCGTCAGCCAGAGAATATTCGATGCGGCCGCCGACGTTATTGATATATTTTTCATCGGTAATGATTTTGGAAGTCAAACAGGCCCTCTGCTGAGTCCGCCCCTTTTTGAGCGATTTATCATGCCGCACCTCAAAAGGCTGATTGACCTTGGCCATTCCTATAGCTTGAAAGTTCAGCTTCACTGCTGCGGTGGTTTTGCTCCTTTGATTCCGATGATGATTGAAGCCGGCCTCGACGGTCTGCATGCGATTCAGCCGTCTTGCTATGGGATGGACCTGAAAAAGCTCAAGGCCGATTTCGGAGACAGGATACTCTTCAACGGTGCAATTGATTCACACCACGTACTTATCGAAGGCAAGCCGGATACCGTTTCCGCCCAGACGCGCAAAGTGCTTGATATAATGGCGCCCGGCGGGGGCTATATCGCAGGCGCCAGTCATGACACAATCCTCGAAGAAACCCCTGTTGAAAATGTCCTCGCAATGTTCGATACTGTTTTACAATACGATAATTATAAAAATAGCTGCTAATAATTGACTATTAGCAGCTATCGGGTTTGACTTTAGCGGCGTGTTATTTCTAACTGCCTTTATACTTTGCCCAATAATCGGGCATTAGCTCTTTTACCTTGGCTTCGAGTTCCTGGTCGCTGATAGCGGTCAGACGGCTGTGCTCGTCATACTGGTCGATGACCCAGCGAGCTATTTTGTGTATTTTAATCTTGTTTATTCGGTTTTCACCTTTAAGACCGAAGAACTCGTTGACCCAGTGTACAACGCCGTCGGTCCCGCTTTTGTCGGTGATAGCCACGCGGGGTGGTCGGGCGAGCAGTTTTTCGGTGTCGAAAATGTTATATATCTGCTCATCTCGACGAAGCCCGTCTGCGTGGATACCGGCCCGGGTAGTATTGAATGACCTGCCAACAAACGGATAGTTGTCAGGTATCGGCAGGCCGATGGACCGCATATAGTCGGCTAATTCCGTGATTACCATCGTGTCAATTCCGCAGAGGTCTCCTTTTAACGCGATGTACTCGAAAATTGCGCTTTCGAGAGGAGGATTCCCTGTACGTTCTCCGAAGCCAAATAAAGTCGTATTTACCACATCACAGCCATACAGCCATGCTGTCCCGCCGTTGGTATGCACCTTGTGGAAGTCGTTGTGTCCGTGCCATTCGAGGCGGTCACTCGGTACGCCACATTCCTGGTTTAGCTTATAGATTAGTTTTGGAATACTTCTGGGCAGCTCAGCACCCGGATAACTAATTCCAAAGCCCATGGTATCACACAGACGAATTTTGGCGGAAAGTTCTTCCGGTACATGGCTGCTCATTTCCATTAACCGCTCTACGAATGGAAGGACAAAGCCATCAATGTCTGCACGAGTTAAATCTTCGAGGTGGCAGCGGGGGCGCACACCGGCCTCGAAAGCTGCCTCCACAACCTCGCAATAGCTGTCCATGCATTCGGCACGGCTACGGAATTTCAGCTTATGGAATATGTGGTAGTCTGAGCAGCTTGTAAGCATGCCGGTTTCTTTTAGCCCGGCTTCTTTGACGAGACGAAAGTCCCCTTTAATCGCACGAATCCAGCCGGTACACTCGGGATATTTATGGCCGAGGTTACGACATTTATCGAGCGTTTCGCGATCGTTCTTTGTGTAAAGGAAAAATTCGGTCTGCCTTATTACTCCATTCGGGCCGCTAAGACGGCTCAAAAGGTCATATATATGCACCATCTGGTCAATAGTATAAGGCGGACGCGCCTGCTGGCCGTCGCGGAAAGTCGTATCGCTAATAAAGATGTTCCTGTCTTTAACAGTTCCGAAGTTAAATTCCACTGCTTTGCCGTCTATATTTTCAACCACTGGTCCTTCAAAACGAATCAGCGGGGGTAAGCTGTATGGATATGTATCCTCCAGAAGGTTTGGTTTTTTTGCATCCACGAGGGGATGTCGTTTTTTTGCCCTGTTCATTGTAGGCCCTTTCGTTTCTTGTATTACAGACTACAGCTTATTACTCTATGTCAACGCCTTGTTCTTTGCAGACTTGAGTAATGAAATCGACCGCTTTTCTAACGGTTTCTACCGATAAGGCTGCGTCCTCGTCCATTTCGATGCCGAATTCCTCTTCGAACATAGCCACAAGTTCGATGGACTGTACACTTTCAGCCCCGAGGTCAGCAGTAAAACTATCGTCTGGTTTAATTTGGTCCGAGTCAATTTTTAAGACCTGTGCGGTTACTTCTTTAACACGTTCTTCTACTGTTGCCATTGATTTTTTTCCTATTCTTTTATCGAGTTAACATTGCTCTTCGACCTTTTTTGACGGCTTGTTTTCTAATGGTCGCCGTCATTTCAAATACAGCATCCCACATATCCTGCTCAGTTTGAGTCCATTGGCACTTGCGTCTGCTCATTGCCATTTTGGCCGTCTCATACAATTTCCTTTTGCCAAATCCTTTTGTTACGATGCCCTCGATAAACCACGCAAACGCCGGTATATATTTCGGCAGCGGCTTACCTGTACCCATAATCAGGGCCATCGGTCCGACATATGAGCCGGTATTAAAAAGTGTCCCGATTGACGTCTTAACGTGGTCTCCGATAAGAGAACCGACTTTAACCGAGCCTGTATCGATTGCATGTCGTCCATCCAACATTACCGAGACGTTCGAGTAATCGTTTTTCAGGTCGCTGTTGGTCGTAAATGCCCCAAGATTGACCCACTCACCGACATAGGCGTGCCCTAAAAAGCCGTCGTGGTACTTATTGGAGTGTCCGTGGATAATTGATTCTTCCACTTCGCCCCCGATCCTGCAGAGAGGCCCGATTGAATTACCCTCGCGGCATTTCGCACCTAACAGGATTGCTTGTTTACCGATATAGCAGGGTCCTTCGATACGGGTGAAGGGATGTATTTCCGCATCATTGTCGATATAGACCGGCCCGTGCTCGGCATCGATGACCACCATCGGATGTACCATCACGCCCGGGGCAATATAGACGTCCTTTTTACTGCCCCGAATGGCGTTAGGTTGTTCCACAGTACCTTCGATACCATGTTGTCCGGCTGCTGCAAAGTCAGCCGTTATCTGCTCGGCATTGTTCAGAATCAGGTCCCAGATGTATTTCCAGGTCGGCAGTGCCGACTTAACGTTGGGCAGTTTTGCTTTGGCATCTTCTATAAACGCCTCGAAGCTATCTTTCGATAGTTTTCCAACATCATATTTGGCAATGCGGGCATACTGTACGTTACCCTGTTCATCCAGGCCGATCTCACTGGATCCGCTTAGAGCTATATTGAAGTTTTCCGCTTTGATACACGGATTCAGGATAAGCAGGTCATCGCCTTCCAGGACGGCCAAATCGTTGACCGGATATTTAGTTTTCTGGCGGTATGAATCCGCCATATAATCAGGTACGAAACATGCTATATCCTTTGCGCCGATTTTGGCGATGAGCTTGTCGCCGAGTGAGTTGAAGCCGCATCGAAGCTCCCAGACAGGACGTCCCAAAGTCAGGGGGTAAAAGTTGACTCTCTGCTGGTCAGGACTATCAATTAAAATCAATCGCATAAATACCAATCCTTATTTTACTTTTCTAAAATCTACCCATGGTTTCCCGCAAAGCGGGTTCCCTTCCTTCTTACCGGAAACTTTTCAGCCACATACTAACTGGTTCGGAAAATCATACAAAAAAGCCTGAATCCTGTCAACTGTAAAGATATGTTATAATAAATGACGCTTTTTAAGGCTAAAAAACTACCTTAATCGAAAGAAATTGCAGTTGACGAACGCGAATTTCTTTAGTAGAGAAGGGGGGTGCGTCCGATCCAGCATTAGGGTTTGCCTCAATAGACCGCAATTCTGGTAGTGAGACTATTTAGTCCGGACGTGTCGGGATTGTTAAAGAGCGGGGTGGAAGTAAAGAAGGAATTTCCGGGAAAACAAGGTCTTTAACGCATTGCCGAGCAGAAAGGAGTCTGGTAGTGACTTCACGAACAAAGACAAAGCGGATTAGAGCGAGCATTGTTCTGTTATTGTTGTTGGTGTTAATTTATCAGGTTGGCAATGAACGGCAGGCTTCTTCGTCGAAAAGCAAAGAGGCCGAATATATTCTGGACGACAGCGGTGTCAAGGGTGGTTTCATTGTCCACATCGGGTGCGGCGACGGAGGGTTGACAGCCGCACTTTGTGCAAATAACAGTTACCTGGTACACGGACTGGATGCTAATGCAAAAAACGTCAAATGGGCACGTAAGCATATCAAGTCACTCAATCTTTACGGTAGGATATCGGTCGAGCAGTTCAAAGGTAACCGCCTGCCTTATGCCGACAACCTTGTCAACCTTATTGTCTCGGAACGTCCGACTGAGTTTCCAAAAGACGAAATTATGCGTGTTTTGGCTCCTAATGGTGCGGCTTATGTAAAGAAAGGCCGGAAATGGGCGAAGATGGTAAAGCCGCGACCTGAGGATATCGACGAATGGACGCATTATATGCATGATGCCGGCGGTAATCCTGTGGCCCATGATTCGGTCATCGGTCCACCTCGTCATTTGCAATGGGTCTCAAGCCCGAGATGGTCAAGGCATCACGACCATATGTCCAGTGTCAGCGCGGTGGTCTCGAGTGCAGGGCGAATCTTTTACATTATCGATGAAGGTCCGAAGGCCTCTATCCAATTGCCGCCAAAATGGTTTCTTGTTGCAAGGGACGCATTTAACGGTGTAATCCTGTGGAAGCAGCCTATTTCTTCCTGGAATACTCATCTATGGCCTCTTAAGAGCGGGCCTGCCCAGCTTCCTCGCCGTCTGGTCGCAATAGGAGACCGCGTTTACGTTACTCTGGGGCTTGATGCTCCGCTGACCGTGCTTGATGCGGCAACAGGTAAGACTATCCGTACCTATGAAGATACCAGGGCTACCGAAGAGGTTATTGTTTCGGATGGTGTGCTGTTTTTGCTGGCTACGGATTCTCCGGTAAAGTGGAAAGATTTCAGGCCGCAGTCCACATACATCTGGGACCCGAAGGAACGAGCGAACAATGACTGGGCATGGGATGAAAAAGAACGAAGAATAATGGCTGTACAGGCCGATACAGGCGAAGTTCTCTGGCAAAAGGCCCAGCGGGTAACTCCTTTGACTCTGGCTGCTGATTCGCAGTGTGTTTATTTTCACGATGGCGAGAATGTTATGTGCCTGGATAGGGAAACCGGCGAGCCAAATTGGAACTCAGAGCCGGCCGACAGACGCACTCCCATTCTGACCGGTTACGCACCAACACTTATCGTGTACCAGGATGTTGTCCTTTTCTCGGGTGGAAAGGGGGCTATAACCGCTTATTCAGCGCAGACCGGCAAGAGGTTGTGGATGGCCAAACAGGCCCGCTCCGGACATAATTCTCCGGAGGACATTTTTGTTATCGATGGTCTTGTCTGGTCGGGAGCTACCGCAAACGGCAGGGACTCAGGTATGTTTACGGGTGTGGATCTGCATACCGGCTGGATAAAGAAGGAATTTCCGCCCGATGTCAAAACTTATTGGTTTCATCAGAGATGCTACCGAAGCAAGGCAACAGACAAATACATATTGCCGTCGAGGACCGGCATAGAATTCGTTGATTTGAGTTCAGAGCACTGGATCCCGCATCATTGGGTCCGGGGAGCCTGCCTTTACGGTATTACACCTTGTAACGGCCTGGTATATGCGCCGCCCCATCCCTGTGCATGTTATATCGAAGCCAAGCTCAACGGATTCAACGCCCTGGCTCCTGCATCGGCCACTCGATATATCCCGAAGAAACTCTCGGAAACCGGCAGACTTAAACCCGGTCCTGCATATAGAAGAATTTATGAGAAATCAAAAGATGGGATTCAGGATGATTGGCCTACCTATCGCCATGATCCGGCGCGCAGCGGTTTTACAAAAACAAACGTGCCCGCTGATTTGAAATGTTCGTGGCAGCAGGATTTGGGCGGCAGGCTCAGTAGTGTAGTAATTTCTGATGGCAAGGTTTTCGTTGCGTCTATCGATACTCATACTGTATATGCTCTCGCCGCTGATTCGGGTGAAATCCTTTGGGATTATACGGCGGCAGGGCGGGTGGACTCACCGCCTACGATATATCAGGGCAGGGTCTTGTTCGGCTCAGCCGATGGCTGGGTTTATTGTCTTCGGGCTTCTGACGGTGTTGTTGCCTGGCGGTTCCGTGCCGAACACATCCAGTGCGGCTCCTCCCAAATGCCCGGAGTTCAGGGCCTCATAAAGGTCATTTTCGTTGACGATGCCGCCGCGGGCGCAGTTCACGATCATCGCGCCCTTCTTCATCATGCCGAGCCGCTCGGAAGGGTTGGGAAACGCTGGCCTTTCGGCGA